>JBAXIG010000155.1:0-1640 GCA_037138535.1 Actinomycetes bacterium | reverse complement strand
CCATCTGAGCCAAGTAGTGCAGTCGATCCTTGTAAGACGTTTGCCAATACGCGAAGCGCATCCTCAATCGAGCCACCGCGCGGAATTTTACGGAGTTGCGTAAGCGCCTGGAGAATTGCATCGCTCCGAGCCAGGAAAGGTAAGCGAACTATTCGACGAATATCGTCGGCCAGCCTCAATGACTCGACCTGCGAAATAGTGATCAGAGGGATCTGTAATTTATCCGAAAGCCGAGTTGCTGGGAGCCCAATTCTCATGGCAGGTGAGACCAGCACAATCCCACTGGCCTTTCCATCTGCCGCAGCTCTCAGCGCGATATCTACTTGATAGGTATCGGTGCTCAATGAAGTTGCATCAAAAATGAGGAGACGATTCTCCATAGTGGAAATTTCATTTTCTACATGGAATGAATTAAAAACATCAACGTCTTCAACGACGCGATCGATGCCTTCAGCACCACTTACTAAGAAGGCATCGACAAAGAGATCGGTGGCCAGCAATTGCCGAAGTGAGGTAGTGGCTGGGTCCACAACGGAGTCCACCGCTCCCCCTTTCTACTCAGGCTATTTAGCCGGAAGGTAGGAGTCTAACTTTGTTGCCATAGTCTTCCAGGCAACATCGTGAGCAGCCACTTCTCCGAGCCTGGCAACCAAGACGGGCCCAAGATGAGCCAGGTCTGCCGGACGATCCAGCCCCTGCACAAATGGCCAACTATCAAGTGGGGTGAGTGCGCCTCCCAAGATGGGATCACACTGCCCCATGAGATCTTTCATGAAATCAAGACCCAGCGCCACGCTCTGAGAGCCGATCATGTTGACCGCATATTCGGCATGATCCACATAACTCTCCACCGTGGGCTCTTTTGAAAGAAATTCGCCGAAACCGTTGAGTGCTACAAAACCGCCCGATGCAGCGACCGCCTTCAGCTGTGCATCACGGAGGTTTCGCGGATGATCTCGAAGTTCAAAACATGAAGAGTGGCTAGCGATGAAAGGCTTCTTCGCAACTTCATTCACATGCCAAAAGCCGTTCTCTGAAAGGTGGCTGATATCGAGGACAATCCCGAGACGTTCTAATTCGGCAACAGCTTGCACGCCCAAACTCGTGAGTTTGCCACCAGTATCGCGTTCGCCCACTCCATCGGCCATCATGGTGCGCCGATTCCATGAGAGCGACATCATGCGCACACCCATGCGATAGAAGACGTCAACAACTTCGAGACTACTACCCATTCCTTCTGAGCCTTCAAGAGCAAGGATGAGAGCAATCTTCTTTTCTGAGATTGCCTTGGCGATATCACCACGATTGAGGCAAATGGCTACGTCGGACTTATATTTCTCCTCGATCTTCCACGCGCATTCGAGAAGCAGAAGTGTTCGGCGCAATGCGCCTTCACCAATAAATTGATCTTCCACATAAACGGGAAGCACCTGGAGAACGACTCCGCCAGCTTGCAACTGGGGCAACCAGAATTCACCAAAGGGATCTGCAATTCCACGCTCTTGCTGGTGGAGCACGCCCAGCAAAAGGTCATTGTGGCAATCGGCCATCGGTATCAATTTCTGGGCCATCACATCATCCTCCTAAGATGATCTTTCGAGCTGAATACTTCGATGTTATCCCTGCTGCGCCCTCTTAAG
>JBAXIG010000154.1:0-1643 GCA_037138535.1 Actinomycetes bacterium | reverse complement strand
CAAGTTCTCTTCGTTGGTAGCAAAGTTCAAACGCACCCACGAATGAGTATCGATCATTGTGTGCTTGGAGTAGTCCGAGCCAGTAGCTAGCCGGACCTTGGCGTGCTCCAAAATGTATTCTGTTGCCTCTGGCGCAGCTCCGGCTTTGGTCAGCGAAAGATCGAGCCATGCTAAGTAGGTGGCCTCAGGTGCGTGGTACTTCACCTTGCCATCGAAAGTGTCCACCCACTCGTTAATAATTGCCCGGTTCGTAGCAAGTTGTTCGTTGAGATCATCAAGCCAATCGTCGCAATCTGACCAAGCAACGGCAGTGGCAACTTTGCCAATTGTGTTAGGGGAGCCAAAGTAATCGATGGGTAGAGACGCGATCTCATTCCAGAGCGCATCAGGACCAACATGCATGATTGCCGTACGGGTACCTGCAATATTGAAACCTTTGGTCGCTGACGTCGTAGTGATCGTTCGAGCAGCCGCATCAGCGCTTAATGAGGCAAACGGAATATGTATGTGATCATCGAAGAGTAAGTCAGAGTGAATTTCATCGGAAAGTACTGGTATATCAAGTTCACGAGCAACGTCGGCGAGCTCTTCTAGTTCCTTCCGGGTGAATACCCGTCCGGTGGGATTCTGTGGGTTAATCACAATGATCATCTTGACGCCCTCGGCTTTAAGTCGTGCAGCGAGGTTCGAGTTGTCGCATATCCAGCCGTCTTCTGCGTATTCCATCTGGAGTGGAACAATGCGCCGATTCATTTCCTCAATATTTACTAGGAAGTTGTTGTATGCCGGAACGTGAATGGCAATTCCGTCCCCTGGCTTCGTGGAGTGATGCAACACGATTTGCAAGATCTGGATGAGATCGCTTAAGACTTTCGTACGTTCTAAAATCGGAGCCCAATTGTAGCGACGCTTCATACGGTTTTCGAAAGCCACAATTACTGGATCGAGATCCCAGAATGGATAACCGAACTCTTCGTCACGAACCATTTCTTCCATTGCACTCTTTACAGCGGGAGGAATACCAAAATCCATATCAGCTACCCAGGAGCAGAGGGTCTCGTCGTCGTTATTGCCCCACTTCCCGCGACGTGGCTTACGAAGCGCTGCGAGATTGATCGACTTAAATTGTGCAGAAAACTTTCCCATCAATTCCTCGCCTCCAGCGAACCGTTTGCTTCGGCGAGAATGACATCTCGCAAGATTTCCATCTGCCCAAGATGTTGAGTGGCTTCTTCATATATATGTTGAAGCGCACCCGCCTGCGTTAACTCTTCTTCAGGGCCCTGGAAAGCCGCGGGTGGCTGGTCGCGAAGCGGAGCGCGCATATCGGCACTGGCTACATATTCCGCCAATCGAGCCTTTGCTTCCACAGTCCTTTGGAGGAGCGGGGCTACTGGGCCAGATGCCTTGAACTCTGCCGCCCGATCCCGCTTAATCTCCAGACCATTAACTAGGTGCCCGCCCCAGAAGTCGCTCACTCCGATGCAATGAGTAAGCAGGGCATATGGGGAGTTAGCCCCAGGAAGGGAAGGAATGCGGTTAGCGAGATCGTCACCAAGGCTTTCCACGATCGCGGCCATTCCATCAAAGGCACGATCTGCAAAGTAGAGAAACTCACTCGCCTCAAGCACTGCCCGCTCCTT
>JBAXIG010000153.1:0-1756 GCA_037138535.1 Actinomycetes bacterium | reverse complement strand
TGCCTTCAGCTACCTCGCTACTTGCACCCACAATCACTTGGCCAGAAGCATTTGTTGCTGATGGAGTTGCGGTTGCGGTCGGTGTAGAAGTCGGCGCTGAAGTGGGAATGGCTACACCCTTATTCCACACGATCTTCTTGCCTGATTTGATGGCGGTGTACTTCTTCCCTCGCCACACAATCGTCTGCCCTACTTTCTTGGGCACGAGGGTGGGGCCCGTGGCGGCAAATGCCGCTCCACCTATTAAAGAGGTGAGGAGTCCAGTTACACCCACCAATATGTGTCGCCTCGAGATCATGGGATAAAAATACAATGTGAAGCCAGTTTCGACCAATTAAATCCTCGTCTTGCTCAATATCAAGCATGTAAATAGACTTCAACTACAAAGTTAGAAAATTCTGAGGATGGTTTGTCATGAAAGCGCTCGTCATCGGCGCCGGTGGAGTAGGGCGAGCGATCGCCAACATTGCTTCTCGCAGGAAATTTATCACTTCCATGGTCATCGCGGATAAGAATTTGGCTCGTGCAGAGTCGGCCGTCGAGCGTCTCAACGACTCTCGCTTCTCAGCCGCCATGGTGAATGCCGCTGAACTTGAAGATATTCGCGAGCTCATTCGAAAATCCGCTCCCGATGTTGTCATCAACGCGGTTGATCCGCGTTTTGTGATGCCGATCTTCCTTGCGTGCGAAATAGAAAACCGAAATTACATCGACATGGCAATGTCGCTCTCGCGCCCACACCCCCACTACCCCAACACTGAAACTGGTGTGAAGCTAGGCGATGAGCAATTCGCGCGTGACTGGAATTGGAGTGAGCGCGGAATCTACGCACTTGTCGGTATGGGCATCGAACCCGGCATGAGTGATGTATTTGCACGCTATGCCAATGATTATCTTTTCAGTCGTATCGATTCCATCACTATTCTCGACGGTTCTAACATTGTCGTCGAAGGCCACAACTTTGCACCCTCCTTCTCTATCTGGACCACTATCGAAGAGTGCCTCAACCCACCCATCATTTGGGAAGATGGTCGCGGTTGGTACACCACTGAACCATTTAGCGGTATCGAGATCTTCGATTTCCCTGAAGGTATTGGCCCGGTTGAGTGTGTGAACGTGGAACACGAAGAGGTCATTCTTATTCCGCAGAAGATCGACGCTAAGAAGGTCAATTTCAAGTACGGTCTTGGCGCGCAATTCATCACCACACTCAAAACCATTCACATGCTCGGCATTGATCGCAAGGAAACTGTTGATGTGCAAGGCGTAGCAGTCTCTCCACGTGATCTACTCACGGCTTCCCTGCCCGACCCCGCGACTCTAGGGGAACGGATGAAGGGCAAAACCTGCGCTGGTGCGCTCGTGAAAGGACTCAACAAAGAGGGCGAGCCTTATGCCTGCTACCTCTACAACGTGGTCGACAACGCCTGGTCGATGAAGGAGTACGGCGATCAAGCCGTGGTCTGGCAGACGGCGATTAACCCCGTTATCGCGATGGAACTCATTCATTCGAAGGTGTGGCAGCCATCTGGTGTTGCGGGCCCCGAGTGGTTTGAACCGAAGCCATTCCTCGATTTGCTCGAGTCGTATCAAACTTCGTGGAATATCCGAGATGAAGATCCCTCGGGAATCGTTAAGTAACTTCGCTGAAGTGCGACCACGCTTGGCTCTGGCCCGTGGTGATCTTCTCCACCACCGCGTGGCCGAGGAGTGCCCCCACCACGTTTCCTGTTCCGCAGTAACCACCGATTGCATA
>JBAXIG010000152.1:0-1790 GCA_037138535.1 Actinomycetes bacterium | reverse complement strand
ATTGTGGAACCACCTTGCAGTGAACCGCCGCGTAAGTTGTAATACACCGCGCGTAGAATTCCGGTGGGGCTTACTGCAGAATCGGTATAAAAACTTTTGTTTTCAGCAGCGAGAACTGCGCGACGTAATTCGATTGGCATTTTGGCGAGCGGCACGCTCACACGGTTCTGCGCCCCAAGTCGGCCAATCTCGCTGCCATCGGCATATTGAATAATGGTGGCTTGCCCAGTAGTGAATTGATTGGGATCTGGAATTTTGACTGTAAAATATGCGAAGACCAACGTAGCAACGCCTGCGAGAGTGAAAAAACCAAAGAGTAGGAGACCCCAGCGGATGATGAGTCGAAGCGGTGAGGGTCTCACTTCACTCTCCTACTCCATCTCGGTTACTCATACGTCGGCAACCGCCTGGGGATTGCTCTTGGGATGCCATCACCCATCACATAGGTAGCGATGAGGTGGTTCCAACTGCATTTAATGCAGACCTCCACAATGTAGACCTGAAACTCACCGACCTGTTGGCTCATCTCCTCTATCTCTTCGTGGCTTTTGATGCGGCCTGAATACTGGCCGAGTAAATCCCCAAAGGTGTACCGCAATTCGAAAAGATTCTCTTTTCGGCAGACCGGGCACTTCCGATCGCTGACCACACCATGGTGCTTGGCAGCTCTGATCAAGTACGGATCAGCGTCGAGTAGGTCGCTAGAGAAGCCGCGGAAGAGCTCCCGGAGCTTCGCGCGCCGATCGAGTGCGTAATCGATGATCTCTCGGGCGCTCTCCGGGATCCGCAAGGGAGCGGGCGCGATCCGGGCAGGGGAACGAGACATGGTCTAAGCGTAAGACCCAATCTGAAGACTTTCCTGAGCGGGGAGAGTGAAAGCGGTGAGTTCGGCTGCACGCTCGATTTTGGGGCGCTCGATCTCCGGGCGTTCAATCTCCTGCGGCCGGGCCATAATTTGCGCCTGAAAGCTCCCCGGAATAGAGTTTGGATATATCGAGTCGATATAACAGATTCGTCGAATTGTAGGTAGGAGACGTCAGTGGCCACGAAGAAGAAGCAAGTTCTTGAACTTGCCATCCTCGGTGCCCTCAGCAACGGCGAAGCCCACGGCTATGAACTCCGACGCCGGGCAGTAGCTCTCCTCGGGGCGGTGCGCACCCTCTCCTTTGGTTCGCTCTATCCCGCACTTGTGGAGCTGACTTCCATTGGATTCTTGGAGAGCGATAGCACGGGAGCGCTTCCTCGAGGCGCTAATCCACGTGCGCGCATCGTCTATCGGCTTACTGCAGACGGCAAAGAACGTCTCAGTGATTTGCTTGGTCAAGCCGGTCCACATGCCTGGGAAGACGACGCCTTCCCGCTTCGTGTTGCACTCTTTGGAGATACCGAACATAAGGTGCGCGTTCGTATTTTGGAAGGTCGTAAACACCGTTTAGAGGAACGTCTAGAGAACCTGCGCGAATCCATGGTGCGTGGGCGTGAACGAGTAGATGTTTGGACGTTGGAGTTACAGAAACATAGTGAAGAGGCCGTCGAACGCGAAGTTCGTTGGCTTTCCGAGTTAATAGAAGAGGAGAAGCCATGAGCGAAATTCGTGTGGCAATCGTTGGTGTGGGTAATTGTGCTTCCTCCCTTGTACAAGGTGTGGAGTACTACAAGGATGCGAGCCCAGACCATCGCGTTCCCGGTCTTATGCACGTGATGATTGGGAAGTACCACGTCCGCGACGTCAAGTTCGTGGCAGCTTTCGATGTTGATGCAAAGAAGGTCGGTTTCGATCTTGCTGATGC
>JBAXIG010000151.1:0-1884 GCA_037138535.1 Actinomycetes bacterium | reverse complement strand
CATTGAGAGATGATAATCACCTGAGAAAAGTCGGCGAATCATCCCGTTGTCCTTGAATGAATCCACCACCTGCTCCACAATTGCTACGTCTGAGACGCACCTTCCCCGCATTTCAACATGCGCTATGAGTTCGCCGATGATTTAATGCCCCACAGGAAGGAAATCTTCCTGCTTGGGGTTCGTGAGATGACCACCACCATGTGGAATCAACGAGTAGCGGCGCTATGAGCGCCAGTGAGTGGGCGGTGAGCGATGGATTGGCGACACGATTCAGCTTGCCGGGATGAAGATCCCGAGCTCTTTTTTCCGATCGGCAATACCGGTCCTGCCTTAGCCCAAATTGAAGAGGCAAAAGCTGTCTGTGCTCGTTGCCCCGTGCAAGCTCCCTGCCTGCAATGGGCTTTGGAGAGCGGGCAAGATGCCGGCGTCTGGGGCGGACTTTCAGAAGATGAACGTCGCGCACTGAAGCGTCGTGCTGCACGTAATCGCGCACGTACCGCTTAGTTAAGAGTGCGCATTCAATTGCGTGCAGCGCGCTGAGTAAATCTCAGGATTGCTTATCCAGGCAGTGAACCGCCAGTGTGCACAAAAGACTTGCACACAATTTTCCATACACCCGAGATGCGATTCAATTGAAACGTATCTGTAAACGAGAGTGCTCCCCAGAAGTTTTCTTCTTCCACGACAACAGTGGCCGAATCTCCTTCTTGATGGGTCGAAATAGTACGTGATATCAAGCTCCCCGTATCTCCGGGTTGCGCCACCGCCATACCTGTGAATTCTGCTTTCGAAAGAGCGTAGTTAGTGTCCCCAATGGCACCAAACCAATAAGCATTGTCATGAAATGCTTCATCAAGACTTGCCGCATCTCCTGCGCCGGCACCTTTTGTATATAGCCCTATTATTCGAGTGATTTCTGAATCTGCAGACATAAGTGCATCTCCCTTGAGTGCAACTGAGTGATCCTCAGTCAACTAAGAGCACGGTATCTAGCATCGAAAGGATTGCATAGAGCGCTTTTTTCAATTAGAACGATATGTGTGTTTAGAGAGGAATGCGCAGCAGCGCATCTGTTCCAGGACCCGATCTCTCTTTCAGCGAAATTGAACCTTGTAATTCATTCTCAGTCAGCGTCTTCACGATTTGCAATCCCAAATGCGTCGAAGATGCAAGATCGAAATCTTCCGGCAAGCCAGCGCCATCATCAGAAACCCTAATCTCGAGTGCATTCGCTTCTCTGGTCACGGTCACTGTCAATGTCTCTCCACTTGAAGCAAGCCCGTGCTCCAAAGCATTTTGGAAGAGTTCAGCAAGGACCATGGCAAGCGGGGTAGCGCGGTGCGGGGGTAAATGTCCAGCGTTGCCAGCTCGCACGACGGAGATGCGCTCGCTCGTAGGAGAGACATCCACAACGAGAGCCATGAGGCGATCGATAATGAGGTCGATATCCACGTTCTCGTCGGTTTCTGCACCATTTGAAAGCGTCTCATGTACCACGGCAATTGCAGCTACTCGGCGCACCGCCTCATTAAGAGCGGCCCGACCGGCAGGATCTTCTAACCGACGTGCTTGCAATCGAAGAAGTGCCGAGACTGTTTGAAGATTATTCTTTACCCGATGATGAATTTCCCGAATGGTGACATCTTTGCTGAGGAGTTCGCGTTCTCTGCGTCGGATTTCGCTGACGTCGTGAAGTAGGACAAGCGCCCCCAATTTTTGATGCTCTCTAGAAAGGGAAATCACCCGAACATCAAGGATGGAACCACGGCGTTCAATCTCTGTCTCGCGATGTGATCTTCCTTGAAAGAGTGGAATAAGTGATTCATCTACTGGAGTGCGAGCGCCAAACTTCAATGCTTCGGTAACAACGACTCCGAGATCTTG
>JBAXIG010000150.1:0-2028 GCA_037138535.1 Actinomycetes bacterium | reverse complement strand
TAGTCACACTTGATGGTGGCAGTGGCAGTGTGAAGTTTGACAAGGTGCCCACCACACCAAGTGATCCACAACAAGGTGTAATGAATGGTTTCGCCGCTTCAGGTGTCAGCCTTGAGGAGGTTTCGCACTTCATTCACGGAACTACCCTCGGCTTGAATGCGCTCCTCACGCGTCGCGGAGCCAAGACTGGAATTGTCACCACGCAAGGATTTCGAGACATCTACCTCCTGGGACGAACTGATCGCCTTCCGATGTATGACTGGAAGTACCGCAAACCCAAGAGTTTGGTGGAACGCCAACACATTCTCGAAGTCTCCGAGCGACTCAATTTCGAAGGAAACGTACTAACGGAATTTGATGAAGCAGGTGCTCGCGAAGCAGCTAAGCAATTCATCGAACTCGGCGTGCAATCTGTTGCCATTCTTTTTCTTCACTCATATGTGAACCCGGCGCACGAGCAGAAAATGGCCGCGATCATGCGAGAAGTGGCACCGGATATCGAAGTGACCGTCTCTTCAAACCTCTCTCGAGAACTTCGCGAGTACGAACGAAGCAGCACTGCGGTGCTCGATTCGTATATCAAGCCCCTCGTACGCAGATATATCGGCAAGCTCCAGGAATCTCTGGCGGCCAAGAAGTTCAGCGGTCTCTTCCTCATGACTCGTTCTGGCGGCGGTGCGATGACAGCCGAATCAGCCAAAGAGACTCCAGTCAATCTCATCCTTTCAGGACCGGCAGGTGGGGTTCTTGGTGCCGCATGGTTTTCCAAGGCAACCGGCTGCGGGGATCTCATCACCATCGATATGGGCGGCACCTCACTCGATGCTTCGCTCGTAGTTAACGGTGAGCCGCTCACTTACTTCGATGCTTCATTTGAAGGTCTGCCTATCAACTTGGCATCCCTCTACATTCACACCATCGGCGCCGGTGGAGGTTCGCTCGTCTGGATCGATGAGGGAAACCACCTTCAAGTCGGCCCAGCAAGCGCCGGTGCCGATCCTGGCCCCGCCTCATATGGCAACGGTGGCAAGGAGGCTACCTTCACCGATGCCGCACTTCATGTGGGCTACCTCGGAAACGAGAACGCGCTCGCAGGAACTCTCGTGCTCAATAAGGAACTTGCTGCAACCTCACTCAAGGTCAACGCCGACAAGCTTGGAATGGCTGTTGATGAAGTTGCGCGCGGAGTAATCCGCATTTCAACCATCAAAATCGTCGGCGCAGTACGCGCCATCACGGTGGAACTTGGTCATACTCCCGCTGACTTCGCGCTGCTCTCCTTCGGAGGTGGCGGTGGCTTGGTCGGCGTTGACGTCGCTCGTGAACTTAATATCCCGACAGTCATCATGCCTCCAGGGCCAGGAGCGTTCTCGGCCTTCGGAATGCTCATGGCGAGTGTGCAACACGACTTCTCGCGCACTCGAATCACATTGCTCGACGACGCCGATCTTAAAGTTGTGAACGCTGACTTCGCCGAAATGCATGACGAGGCCAAGATTGCGCTCGACAAGGAAGGGTTCGCTCCTGCTGAGCAGCACTTCACTCAGTTCATGGATCTTCGTTACTCGGGACAGGAGCACAGCGTGACGCTTCCGGTCTCGGAGAAGATTGACGCTGCTGAGATCGATCACATGCGGGAAATCTTCAGTGAGGCACACGAGAAGGCTTACGGCCACACGATGCCAGATCCGATCGAGTTGGTCTCGCTCCGTTTCTCTGCTCGCGGTGAAGTGGATTCTCCAGAACTTCCGGTACTCACCAAGCAAGCAAGCCGAGTCGCTACACCGACCGGCACGCGCCAGGTGTATGTAGGCGACGGCAAGCGAGCGGCCTACAGCCTTTATGAACGTGACCACCTTTCCTTCGGTGACACTATCGAAGGGCCTGCAATTATCAGTGAACACACAGCGACCACCGTCTTCCATGCCGGTGATCGTGCTGAGCTTGGTAAGTACGGCGAAATCATCATTCACGTGGCAAAGGCGAACTAACATGATCGATTCAATTACTGTTGAAGTTATCCGGCAC
>JBAXIG010000149.1:0-2067 GCA_037138535.1 Actinomycetes bacterium | reverse complement strand
AGATTCAATGTCGCCCACGGGAGATTCAATGTCGCCCACGGGAGATTCAATGTCGCCCACGTCTGCAGAGATTCAACAATTTATGCGACGGACGGATCTGTTAGAGACGCGACGGGCAGATGCCTTCATCCTCCTCGTCGAAGATTCCGCCCACCGATTAATGCAACCCTCTGGTAGCGATGGCGAATTACTGAGCAGAAGCGCCACGACGCTTCTGCGAGAAAGAGAGAATGGCACGCAAATTAATGTCACCATCGATCTCCCCTCCTTGCTCGGCCTAGCGGATACACCTGGCGAATTGCGCGGATACGGTGCAATTCCAGCTTCTGTTGCTCGCGAATTAGCAATGAGTGGAAAGTGGCGTCGATTTGTTACCGATCCTCAGAACGGGAATCTTATCGATATCGGCCGTAGTAGTTATACGCCGACTGCTGCCTTGCGAGAATTAATCATCGCCCGGGATGGGAGCTGCCGCTTCCCCGGTTGCGCACAACCTCCGAGTAAATCAGATCTCGATCACGCTATTGCGTGGCGCGAAGGAGGTGCAACGGATCGGGCCAACCTTGGTCTCCTCTGTCGAAGGCATCATCGACTCAAGACTCACGATGGCTGGACTCTGATGAGTAATCAAGATGGTTCGTGTACCTGGACAGCGCCGAGTGGCCATCGTTATCACGTCCCCGCACGCACCTTTACGGGGAGAAGTGCTCCACCTAACGATCTCGCTGCCTAACTTCTTACTTCGCGCGCCTTACTGTGACTAACCCAAGCAATACGATGGGAACAGCTGCTACCGCACAGAGCACGCTGTAATTGGTGGTGGCAATGATGATGCCGGCCATCACACCACCGAGGGCACCTGCACCATTCATCATTAGATCTGACGCGCCTTGTGCTGCCGGGCGGTCCGCTGAATCGAGAGATTCGGCGAGGAGCGTGGAACCCGCGACGATGGTGGCAGACCAACCTAATCCGAGAAGAAAGAGTCCGATGCCGAGTGAAATAGCATCGTCGGCCGCGGCAGTACCAGCGACCAGCGCTGAAAGGAGTAGGAGTAGGACGCCTAATCGAATGACTGCATAACGTCCGTATCGATCAGTGAGCCAACCCATCACCGGCGAGAGCGCGTACATACCCAAAATATGAACGCTAATAACTAAGCCAATCACCTGTAGTGAAACATCGACGTGGCGCATATGGACTGGCGTCATCACCATGATGCTCACCATCGCGATATGGCCCACGACAATTGCCGATAGCGCGATTGTGGCTGAGCGAGAGGCGCGAATGGTAGCGAACGCTCGCTTGGTTGTGCCGCGCTCACGTTTCACCGGATCGCTCGCATCACGGCGCGAGAAGAGATAGGGATCGGGTCGTAGCCAAGTCCAGATAATTACTGCTCCCACTAGCAACATCGTGCCGGCGAAGAGATATGGGCCGACCAATTCGCGCATGCCAAACGAGGTGGCAATTGAGCCCGAGAATTCGAGTAGGTTTGGACCTGCAACTGCCCCTACAGTTCCGGCCCACACAACCAGTGAGAGATCGCGAGCGCGATGTTCTTCGCTGGCAAGATCAACCGCCGCAAATCGCGTCTGGTATCCCGCCGCTGATGCGCCTCCGACCATCATCGTCCCGAAGAGGATGAGCGGAAGAAAACTTAAGCTCCCGCCGATGACTGCGGCTGCTGCTCCAATCGCGCCCACGACATAGCCAGTCGAGAGAGCCAGGCGCCGCCCTCCACGAACAGTGAGTGAGGCTAGTGGTATCGCCATCAACGCAGCACCGAGCACACTAAAAGTTTGCGCCAGCCCCGAAAGCGATTCACTCCCGGAGACTTCTAAAACCAGGAGTCCCCCTGCGGGCACCGCTCCTGCCACACCTATTCCAGAGAACACCTGGGCCGCTGAGAGAGTCTGAATCGTGCGCCTGCGCACACTTACGATCGTATCTTCACTCATTTGGTGAGCGTAGCCAAGAAATCGTTGGGGTGAGCACCAAGGCGCGCCCGAACCCCACTCAGAAGGCTGACAGGTTGCCCGACTCAATCACCGACTCAATCACCGA
>JBAXIG010000148.1:0-2092 GCA_037138535.1 Actinomycetes bacterium | reverse complement strand
AGGCACGATCTGCAAAGTAGAGAAACTCACTCGCCTCAAGCACTGCCCGCTCCTTCGTGACGAAACATAATCATTTCCTAGAGCCTATCGGGATGGAGCAGGGGAGAACAGAACTGTACGCTGCTTCGATGCGCAAAAAATGGTTAAGAATCAGCACCGCTTTTGGCTTCCTCTCTGTCCTTCTCCTCGGGTCTAATCTGGCCTCAGCAGATGAAACGGGATCCCTCTTTCAAGCGAGCACCAATTCCCGCGGAATCGGGTTTGCTGACTCTAATAACGCTTTTGATGGTGGATTAGTGATGGTGAATTCCAATGGCTCGGGAACACCGTGTGATGGCGGCTTTACCAATCCCAAGTGTGCACCAGCGACGAGCGATCTCACGGTCTACAACACTTTAGGTCTCTGTGATTCCAAAGTGAGTACTCCTTGTATTGAATCTATTTTTGCACGCACTAATTCCTCGGAGTGGGTGAAAGGTGAGAGTGCTGGCGACCGCACGCCATCTTGGAATTTCTATGCCTTCGATTCCAAGCCAGAGTACGAGCTTGCCGCAGCGCATCGAAACAATCTTTTCACGTTTGCAGGTATTAAGAGTGACCATGGCAATCTCTTCGAAGTAAATCCAGTACTCATTCGTGGAATAAAGAAGGGTGTTGTACAGAAACCGAGTGTGCTCAATATGACGATTCAGGCGGTCTACACAGACCCCACCGAAGCAGTCCCGGGAACTTATCGTAGAGCTGCAAAGAATGGAGTGGAGGTTACCAAAGAGGGTAGTAGATGTATCGATGAAGGCTTTTATACCGAGAAGTGTTGGAAATATGACAACAACCCGTTAACTAATGAATTTAAGATCGCGCTTCGTCTTCCCACGGCACCAAGTGGATGGCTCAACGGCCGACTTTTCAATCCAAACGTCACATTCGAAGATGTGGCAGGTGCCTCAAGTCAATCGTTCCGACTCACGATTTCCGGAAGTCCAGTATCTACACCGCGACTGGCAAAAATGTACTTCTACGATATTCCAGCGGAGCGAACTGCTTGGGATAAAGTTCAAGGAATTTTCAATCTTCCTTGGTCTATTAAATATTCCGTCAGTCCTGGTCTTGGGCCCACAAGTATCAATCAGTTTTCCGCTGCGGTGAAAGCTGATCCTGATCTCGATACCGCAACGGGCGTAGTCGATAAGTGGCTAGTGAGCATGAATTGGAATGGCGGTTATTTAGGTGCGCTTGGGAGTTGCGAACAAACGGGTTTCCTCGGATATGTCGGCTCAAATGCACTTACGTACGCCTCAGAGCTTCCTGTATTTGACGCGCAGGTAGGGACCCTTAATTACCAAGTGGCTTCACCGCACTACATGCCCTCCGGGAGTGAATTTAATGGACTCTATGCGATGGTGTTGAATCAGAAATATGCGAAGTGTATTTGGAAACTTGGTGAGGGGAGCATTAGCGCCACAGTTTCAGTACTCAGTGAAAGTGGAGAAGCGAAGATAGCGACATCATCGGTAAAAATGGACGATGATTTCGTACGCTTCCAAGCGACTGGGTTTACTTTCTCGAAACCAACGCTGCAAGTGAAGTTGACTCAAGTAAAGCCCGTGAGCGCAACGCCTTCAAAGAGCGCAACGCCTTCAAAGAGCGCACCTCCTCTAAAGAGTTCAACTATTACATGCAGTCAAGGTAAGACCACAAAGAAGGTCACTGCGGTGAATCCGAAGTGTCCGGTGGGTTACACGAAGAAGTAAGTTCTGAAGATTAATGTGTTTGTTGTCAGATATGATTCTGACATGGTGAGTGCCGTGACTCCTCCAGGAATGCCTTCTAAGGAAGTGCTCCTTCAGAGAGGTATCGACCTTGGAATGCCACTTTCGGAAGGGGAATTAGAGATAGTTCTCGGCCTGACACCGGGCCTGCTCAATTCTTATGAGGAAATCATGCGGCAGGACACCGCATCGATTTCTGTCCCGATCAGAGGCAATACCGGTAAGTCGCCGAGCGAAAATCCACATCACGCTTGGACGTGGAAATGCGCGATTCCACCCACTTCAAAAGGCGTTCTCGACGGGGTCAAAGTAGTTATCAAAGA
>JBAXIG010000147.1:0-2140 GCA_037138535.1 Actinomycetes bacterium | reverse complement strand
ACCGCCAAAGAGAGCTCACCGGGAATCGCAGCGCCCCGCGCCGCGTTGGTAGGTAAGTACCGAAACCGGTAATCTTCGGCGCACGAAGAATAGGCAGCTGGGCTACCAGCCAGGATGTAGAGGGGGTCGACGCCATGGGGCGCGGCCGAGCCAAAGCGAAGCAAGCCAAAGTTGCTCGCGATCTGAAGTACAACAGTCAGGAAACTGATTTCGATGCGCTCGCGCGCGAACTCCACAATGGTGGCGTGAAGAGCGACGAAAACGAAGAGGAAGATCCGTACGCAGAGGGGAATTGGCGTCCACGGACGTGATCCCTACACCGTACGTGGCATCACTTCGTATCTACGAACCGTTAGAGGCATTTCCTACTGGCGAGCGCGATCACTATAAATCGATTCCGCTGCCACTTGATTCCAAAACAGAAGAACAACGTCGCGCGCTGGTAAACACCATTGCACCTAAACCCCGTCAGATCGATGGCGCACATGTATTAGAAATCGATGGCGAACGTTTCATCTGTCCCTGGTCCACGGCGCTACGCACCTTCGATGCCTTAGGAACTTTTAAGAATTCTCTGCCTTCATCAGTCACGCCATATTTCATTCCGCAAGATTTCGAACGCATACTTCTTAACACTGTGCACGATGCAGACACACCACCTCATGTCATTACCGAAACATGGATCATTCCGCCGCGTTGGTTTGCCCTCTTCACTACGGAGGATCGCGCTCGCGGAGAAAGTGTTGATGGTCCATGGACTCTTCTGCGCACACCGATTGCCAATGCACTTCGCCGCGTGAACATCACTCTGCAAACCGTGATGGGTGCATTCGGGCAGAGCCCGGTCACTACCGAAATTGAAGAACTCACCGAATGGCTCGAGCTCTTCCACCCGCGCTCGATCGTCGAATGCGATTACGGCGGGCTCGCCATCTACCTCGACCGCTCCCTCAAAGCCGATGGCTTTGCAGGCATCAACGACGACACTTCGCTTGAAGATATTCTCTCTTCACTCGCCGGCCTTGCCTCAGGCGACGGCGTCGCTGCCGGGCGGGGTTATGAGCGCCTCATGACCCGCTGGCGCTCAGTGGCTGTCATGGAACACGCCACCTGATTGATTAAATGATGTTTAGTAATCTCAAAAATAAAATCTTTCAGTAGTCAGCGCCGGCAGCGATGACATCGTTGATGGCTGTGCCAACGCGCTTGCCCGCGTTAACTCGCTCTTTTTCAAACTCGATGATGTCGCTCGGAGCTAGCAATTTATGTGAGCTGCCTGGCTTGTAGGTGCAGTGGAGTCGACCTTCGTAGATCAACTTGTCTATGTATTGGCGTGATACGCCGATCATCTCTGCCGCACCTTGTGGGCTGAGCATGGCAGTAAGTCTCGCCACCACAACGCCGCCATCGGAGATGCCATCGACGAGAGCCAAGGTGGCATCTTTAAGTTGTGGATTTGTGAGACGCGCAGCTGCTTCTCGCAAGATGGCTGCATCGTTTACTGAGGCGGTGTCGCTTGGGACTTTGGCGATGTGCGCAGAACTCATGCGCATAGAAAAGCACCTAACTGCCATAAGTGCAACCATCTTTAACGCTCTGTGCAAAACCCAAAAGGCGTTCTCACGACGCTGGTTGCACCTATGCCTTGGGGTGGGGTGGGTGGGAAAGACCCCTTTCACGCTCAACTCGGCAGAAATAGCCGAAAAAAGCCCAAAAAACCTGAAAAAACCCTTGTCGCGGGGAGGTAAAGCCTCTTACCCTTCGGGTAGATAAATATGCCCCTTCGGGGCGAATCGGACATTATCCAGCGGAAGCGCTGGAGGAAGGAGGAGCTCATGCCTAACCGCGCCACTGACGCCGAGCCGCTCCTCACCCCCGCGGAGGTAGCCACCATGTTCCGCGTAGACCCCAAGACGGTCACCCGCTGGGCCAAGGCTGGAAAGCTCACCTCGATCCGCACCCTTGGTGGCCACCGCCGCTACCGTGAGTCAGAGGTGAAGGCGCTCCTTAACTCGATCCCTCAGGGTCGCGACTAATTCCTTCGCTTCACCACCGGCTCTGCAGAACTCTTCCACCACTAGGCATAGGCTAAATACATGCGCGTTTACGTAGCCGGCATTCACGGCATGGTGGGTTCGGC
>JBAXIG010000146.1:0-2171 GCA_037138535.1 Actinomycetes bacterium | reverse complement strand
TTTCCGAAAGCGCTGACTTCATGCTCGAACATCTACCAGGCGAATAGGTTTTTGTCTGATAGTGAGTTGAGTAGTTTCTGCTGTATCTCCCACTCCCACAATCTCTGCGCCAATTTTCAGGCCAAGAGTTGAAGAGAGGTGCTCCTCAATTTGTAGTCTCAGTGACTCGCTCTGCTCGCGCACCTCTACGACGACAACGAGATGATCAGAGCCCGCCTGATTCTTCTCTAGTCGCGCGTAGTATTCGCCGGTAAAGCTGGGAGTATTGATGAGAATGGCGCTCAAGGCTGTGGGATAAATATTGATACCACGCAATTTAACCATGTTGTCACTACGGCCAAGCAATCCAGCCATCCGGTCAAATGGCAGGTTCGCCTTTCCTTGCCCGGGTAGCAGAGCAGTGAGATCGTGAGTGTTAAATCGAATCAGGGGAGCAAGATCTGATTTCGCAAGGCTAGTCACAATTAATTCACCACTCTCACCTCGAGGTGTCGGTGAATGAGTCTCTGAATCCAGAATCTCTACAAAGTTTGCGTCTTCCCAAATATAGAGACCATCTCGTTCGGGTCCTTCTGTCGAAAGAATTCCGGTATCTGCGACGCCGTACCAGTTAAAGGCAGGTACACCGCCCCAGGCTTCTTCTAGTTTCGTGCGACCGCCTTCAGGTAAGTGCCCAATAATCATTCGGACCTTTAAGTCTCGAGCTGGATCTAAACCTTGTTCGCGCACCACTTCGGCCAGGCGAAGTAGGTAATCTGAAAAACCCACAAGAACGGTGGCTCCAAATCGTTTAATGAGCTCAACTTGGCGTTCTGATCGCGTCTCAGCTCCGGTACCGGCAGAGATGTATGTGGCATCTGTGTAGCGCACAACGGATTCCCTGATGTAATGCCCACCGTTGATGAGGCCGTGCCCATAAACGCCGTGAACAACATCTGAAGCATTGACGCCAAGCCATCTGTAGGTGCGTCCAAGGAGGAGATTCTGTACTTCACGGCCCCACGGACCCCAGACCACAGGTTGTGGCGCTCCGGTTGTGCCGCTTGTTGTCTGGATTACTCGTGCTCCCGGTTGGCCGGACGCCGGGATTGCCAATGAACCAAATGGTGGGAATTCTTCAACGTCATTTAAAATCGCGGTCTTATCCACGATCGGAAGCTGAGGTATATCTGCAAGTGAAGTGATGTCGCCAATTCCAATACCGGCATTTTTCCAAAGCCGTTGATAAAAGGGAGTAGCCCATGCGGCGCTAAGTACCTTTTTGAATTCACTTTCTTGTATTGCGTGGAGTTCATCCCGAGACATGCCCTCATACTTATGAAGGAATTCAGGACCACTCGGAAACGAATGTGAAAATTCTGAAGTATCAAATGAATCAAAGTATGGAGAGTTACTCATAGGAGTTCTATCAATCGAGAAACATCTTCCACATTCTCCAAGTTATTCAATAGCTCTGTGAGTTGATCGTGTACTTGACTCTTCCCAGCCGCATCTAAATTCCTCGCGAACTTTTCCTCTAGTTCCTGCTGACTCATCGGTGTGCTCGGACTGCCCAGTGAGGCGGGCAGAGTGATGGAATGTTGCTGCCCACTCTTCAGCTTCACCACGATAGTTTGTGGATCGAAGGCGTTTGGATTCGGATTTGTATCAGCAATAATTGCTACTCGGCTAGCGGCCTCAATGATATGTGGGTTCCTGAGCCGCTCTTCGCTGTACGAGTGCAAAGTGACGGTTCCGTCCATGAGTGCATTTGGAATGAGATATGCGAGGCAGAGTCTCGCAGTGCCAACTTGCATATCAATGGTGGGTAGTCGGCCAACTAGACCTTTCACCATGGGCGGAACGTGAGCTTCAACTTCTAGGACATCGTTAACTGTGAATCCATACTCCTTTTGTAGTTGAAGAATTCCATCTAGGGCTGCATGAGTTGCCCGGCCGGATGGGAAAGGTTTGATGCTGGTGCGCTCGACCTCCCATATTTTCCCAAGCTGTGCCACTAACGCATGTGGATCTCCCGCACCTTCGATGACTCCGAAGTATCCGTACTTACCGTCAAAAATTTTCTTTGCTCCACGAAAACCCGCCAGTGCGAGATCCCATGCGTTAATCGCGGCACGTGCGTTAAAACCAATCTGCAGTGCGAGCACCTGCGCTCCCTCAGTATGAGGTTG
>JBAXIG010000145.1:0-2342 GCA_037138535.1 Actinomycetes bacterium | reverse complement strand
AAATGAGCGTCCACCTGATTCGCAGATGATGAAGATCTCTTCGCCGTGCGGAAGATCTTGCACGCGCCCTGGGATCGTCGACATCACGATCAGCTCAGCACCGGGCACATGGCCGGTCTGCCACTCATCAACGCCACGCACATCGATCAATGAGATCGACCCACCGGCCAGCAATCCTTCGAGTTCATTCACGTCTATTTCGCGCATAAAAGAAGCCTACCGGAGGATCTGTTGAAGCTACTTCTTCTTATACCCCGTAGGACACTTCGGCGAGACTGCTTTGACCTTCTTACTCAGAGTGCCCTTCACGCAAGTGATCGTGGTCGCCTTAGCCACTGGCTTTATCACTGGCTTAGGAGTTACTGGTTTAGGGGTAACGACTGGAGCTGGTTTTACAACTGCCGGGCTATCTGCTCCTGCGTAGACGGCATCTTTGCCGAGGACGCTATATGCACGAGATGTCTTATCCCCCGCCATCACACCGACCCGAATGAACTTATCTTGATCAGCTTGAACAAGCGTGTAACTTGATTCGAAAGCTGTAGGAATATCCACACAGGTACTCGCATCGGCCTTTGTGCACCTCTGCCACTGATAGAGCAAGGGCACATTCAAACTTTCACTCCACGTCGGTGTCAGGCTGGTGAGTTTCATTCCTACTAAACCAAACCCGAGAACCATTGGCGGCGTGAGAAGCTTTGCCCGGTAGTCAATAGGCGCAGAGACTGAAGAAACAACAGTGGTAGTAGCGACTCGGTTTTTGCCAACTACTTTAAAAGCAATGCGCATTCCTAGATCAGCAACCTTGAGCGAGAGCGAAGTTCCAGTCTCACCAGGAATATCTACACATGTGGCAACATCCGCGCTTGTGCACTTCATCCACACATTAGTAAAGGTTGGTGTGGGCGTTCCTGCCCATGTCCCAGCGAAACTAGTCACCGTGGTATCAATATTCGCATCGCCCACAATTGCAGGTGCAACCGTATTCGAAGGACCCGATGGACGGGTTATTGGTCCGATGCTTGAACTGGGGACAATGATTCCGCCTACTTCATTTTGAATAGTAGGAACTACTCGCAAGTAGTTGCCATTCAGTGACTGAGCGATGTAGAGCGAAGCCGTTGTTTCACCTGGCAACGTTGTACATGTGGTAACACTCGGTGATCCACACTTCTGCCACGCGTAGGTTGTGACTGCTGCTGGAGATCCAAATATTCGTCCGAGTGAAACTGTAAGAGTTTCGCCTTCAAGGGCGCTTCCAATCAGTGTTGTGATACCCACTTGAACGGGTTGTGACTGCACCGGGCCATAACTTACTGAGACAGCAGATCCAACAACATAGCCAGCGGTGGTGGGCACAGCCGATACAGAGGATTTGAGAAAAGAACCAATATCCTCAGTGGCAAGTTTGTACGAAGCAGACGTTGCACCTGTAATGGCCGCGCAATCGCCATCGGTTGCCAACGTGCACCGGCTCCACTGATAAGCAAATCCCGCATTGCTGAGATTCCACGTACCAGTAGTGGTTGTAAGTGTGGAATCACGGAGGAGTTCGCCACTAATCACCGGCAGGACTGATGCCGCAGCGGTCTGAGAGACGATGATGGAGAGCGCCGTTTGCAGAGTCGTTCCACCACCAGCAGTGATTGCGGTAACGCTTACCTTCAAATACTTGCCAGCGCTATCTGCTGCCAACAAATAAGTCTGAGCTGTAGCTCCCACGATGGCCTCACAGACCACCTGCGCCGCATCAGCGCAACGGAACCATTGGTAAGAAAGCGATGAAGGCGTGCTGCTCCAGGTTCCTGCTGTCACCGAAACTGATTGACCCACGATCGTGGTGCCGTAAATAATCGGCAGAGTCGTATTGGTTGGGCCGGCCGCGTGGGCAGGCCCAGCGAATGTAAGACCTAGCGCAATGGTGGCGAAAAGCGCGCCTAGTCGGCGAAGCATTCCAACCCCCTCATCACTGATTAACCGTGTGCCCCCAGTATCCGCCCTAAACCCCCCAAATCAGGCTCATTGACACTCGTTTGAGTCTAATTCGCAGGAATTGAATGAAACTTGGTAGTGATCACTTACCCATCGAGGAATAGAGAGCCGAGTGATGTTGAATCATCCGGTTAACAGAGAATTGGTCCCTCGATTGATCCCGAGTTCTCATCGCCATCTCAGAACGTAATGAAGAATCCTTGAGCAATTCTCTGAGAGCCATGGTGAAACCTTGCACGGTTCGTTCAACGATTCTTCCGCCTTCGGAATTTAGCACGACCTCAGAAAGCGAACCGACGTTGGGTGCAACGACGGGCAAGCCCGCTAATTGCGCCTCGATTGCGGAGAGT
>JBAXIG010000144.1:0-2346 GCA_037138535.1 Actinomycetes bacterium | reverse complement strand
GAAAAGAGGTGGTCGGCATGGTGGAATCCATGCAACGCGCTGGTTCAGGAGTTATCGGCGGGGGACTTTATCAATGGTCACAGATGTCCTGTGCCGCCAAAAATGCGCAGTTAAGAATTAACGCTTTTGACGGCAGTGGATTCCTACGGAGCTTGCCCGCCATTACGCCGAAGTACACGAAGTTCTGCACGCCTAAGCCAGCACCCGCCCCTACGCCTTCTGCTATCCCGATTCCCACTGCTCTACCTGAGAGCGCTACCGCCACCTCCTAGGAGAGACCACCTCAGCTTTCACGGCGGGCAATTCACAACCCTTTCCACTAACATTTTCGTACGTCGTAAAAGAATTATGGGCTCCGTGAGACAGGGAAAATATGAAGCGCACCGGTTTAATGCTCCTCTCCATCATCGCTCTGGTGTCGGTCATGATCTCCCCTGCACACGCTGATTCCATTCCAGATGAGCAATGGATAGCGCCATTGCCAACAGATGTTTTGACTAGCCCGTACTTGGGCTTTCTGGCCGATGGCATTGGCGCCGCTCCCAACTCCGGCGACTCGTATCTTTTGGGTCAAGAAGCAGATGGCACCAGTATCGGCAAGAGCAATGTATTGGCTAACCGTTGGTGCAAAGCGGTCACAGATCCTGAATGCGCAAAAGTTACATACTTCAAATATTCGGCAACCTTAGGGTTTTGCTCCACCACCGTAACTATTGATTGCATCACAAGCGTTGAGGCCTTTGACGCTACTGGCAAAGCACTCGCCGTTAATAAAGTGAAGTCGTTCTCCGGCACCAAGTATCAGCCCTTCACCGGATTTCCCACAATGGGAATACCTAACGGCGCTGCTTCGGAAATCGTTGATATTCCTGGAGCCCCGCACTCTGGTGGCACTCAGTACTTGATCGACGTTCACAATGATGGCTCCTGGATCACCGGTTCTGATAAATCTCTCTCGAAGAGTTTCAATGCGCAAATATTTGGAATCAAACTCGGACCAGCCCCAGCCGGCGCCGATAAGGCTTTCCAAACAACTGCTGTATATGCGGGACAGAAACTTGGTGATAATCCAAAAGGCGGCGATGTAGTCGATTCCGCCTGCGTCGTTTACTCGGCAGCCGATAAGGCATGTGCACTTGGCTACACGATGCCATTGGACGTAACTTTTAAGATCAACTTAAAGACCTCGATCTACATTATGGGTTGGTTCCACGGCCGTATCTCAAATGCAAGTACTTCTTTCAATCTTGATCAAAGTGGCGCAGCCAGAGTCGCCACAATTTCCTTCAGCGGAAATCCTGTTGTGGTTCCCACTTATTCGGCCTGGTCTAAGAGCGCTGACCTGCCCGCTGCAATCACTGCTTTCAACACCACATATCCAAAGAGAGTCTCCGGAACGATTTATGGCAGTAAAACCAAGTCGTCCACTGATAAAAAACCGGGTGATGAATTAAACGGTGGTGTTTCTCTTGAAGATGCGATGTCTATTCAACTCCGCGCCAAGGAGTACGACCAGGCTTCTATCGACCAACTCAACACTTGGATCGCAAGTTTTGGAGATACGGCATCCGCTAGTCCAACGAGGTGGATTTACCAAAGCATGGACATTTCTTTTCTTACAAACTCCATCTTGGGTAGTTCCCAGCAACAAGGCGGATCGGCTCCAGCTTCGCCGCAGGGTGCACCTTCAGGTGGATCAGCTCCAGCGCAACCAGACCAATCAACTGAGTGCTATATCAAGAGTGGTGGGGACTTTAGCGGGGTGGTTTCGACAAACGCGACGCAATACATTTCCGGACCGCCTACTTTCGATGTGACTAATCAAAGTCTTGATTACAAAGTGGCTGCTCCGCATTACTTGGCCAACGGAAAAGAATTTCAGGGTTCGTACAATCTTGAAATCAGCGACACTCTCGCGCGTTGTCTCTACGGATTTACAGACGCTCCTGTTGCCGCAACGGTCTCAGTGGTCGGAGTTAATGGTGAATCCAAAGTATCAACTACCACCATGAGATCTGTAGGCGGTTTTCTCCGACTCTCGGCGACAGGCTTTACTTTCTCAAGTCCCACGATTCGCGTGAAGTTGAGCCAGCCGACTACAACCTCCACATCGGCTACCGCTGCTACGACGACGACCAAGACCGCGACGGCAGCCACTGCACCCACCAAGGTTGCGTCGAAGACCATCTCGTGCGTGAAGGGCAAGACCGTGAAGAAAGTTTCTGGTGTGAGTCCCAAGTGCCCGACGGGCTACAAGTTGAAAAAATAAGTGGGCCCTGTCGGGCTCGAACCGACGACCCACGGATTAAAAGTCCGTTGCTCTACCGACTGAGCTAAAGGCCCCAA
>JBAXIG010000143.1:0-2429 GCA_037138535.1 Actinomycetes bacterium | reverse complement strand
TGGCAAGTTCTCTAAAAAGACATTGCGCGAGCAGTATGCCGACTATGTCTTGCCAACCGCCTGATCAGCCGGGTAAGGATCGCATCACTGCGGTAACGAGTGCAGCCAACTTGTCATCTGGCACGCTTGCGTTGTAGTTGTCCCTACCGAGAACAACAGTTGATGTCCCATTTGGTAGGGCTAAGACTTTATTTCCACCGGCACCACTCATCGTTGGTATGAATACGTCCTTGCCGCCGGCGGGAACTGTGGTCTTCCAAAATGCCAGTTGGTAGTCAGCCGATTTGCTGTAGGTGTCCAATAATTCTTTGTTCAGAATCTGTGTGCCGTCAGATGCTGCTCCAGCATTGGAAATAAGCACTCCAGCCTTCGCCAAAATATCAAGAGTTGGAAGCGCACCCCATCCACCATATGAATTTCCCAATTCTCCAGTTGGCGTGTAGTTAGTGCCCAGAGCAAAATGATCTACGCCAATTGGAGCGTAAACCTCATTGCGCAGCATGTTAATCAATGTTGCAGTAGGTCCCTCTTTTTGCTGAAGAAAACGCTCCATTGCGAGTGATGCCATCCACATGTCTTGATCGATGTACGCAAATTTTTGGCCAGGACCTGTTACATCAGGATTTGGAGTCACATTAAAGTACAAACGGATCATGTCGGAAAGCTTGTAGGAGTAACCCCACTCGTAAGTATTGGAGTTCTTGGCATCCCAGTTTGTGTCGTAGCCCGTTGCGCCCATACCGGTTTCCATTTGAAGGGCATTTCGAATTGTTACTTCTTTCCATCTTGCCTCAGAAGCCGCATTGACGTAATCGAATTCTGTTCCAGCAACAAAGTAATCAACTATTTTTGTGTCAAGAAATTCCTCACCGTATTTCTCTGCGAGTCTGAGCGCAGCCATTCCAGGGACGAGTGATTTGGTTGCAGACCAAACTCCAACCCGCATGTCTTGAGGGTACGGGTAGTCACCGAATGGAGTTTTGACGGCATCGACATAGAGGGTTCCGTTATGCATCACGCCAACACTGAGCGTGGAGATTGGATCAAATGATCCCGCAGCAGATACAACATCAGCACCTAATTCAGAAAGCGGCAATGTCGGAAGCTTGTGTGATCGTTCGAGCGCATATGCATCTTGTAGCGATTGCTCATTGGTTATCGAGTCTGGCGTAAACGCTGTTGGAATTTCGCCCCAGGCATTCACATCAAAGTCGGGATCCCAGAAAATGAAACCACCAGCAGTGTCTGAAGTGAGCTGAACTTTGGTGGGTGAGATTTCCCCATCTTTGTAATAGAAAGTGGCCAATCCGATCCATGCTTCACCTTCCTGGGATTGGACTAGCGAGAATGGGAACGCAGCCTTATTCCATTTGGCGTACTTTCCATCATGATCGCTAGCGGCCCAGACTCGTCCTGGGCTAGCGATAATTTCCCAAAAGCTGTCCGTGCGATTTTGGATCGGCTTGCGGATGATGTCGCGTTGCACTGGGACTAGATCGCCATCAGGGGATGTGAAAAAATCTATTTCTAGTCCGGGGAAAAGTTGTGCATCAAGACCCATCAGAGGAGACGCACCTGCTGGATCTTGGGCGCCAAGAAAGTCGAACAATCCCCACCAGCTCCATGGGTTTTGAACGAACTTGTCTGCTGGATTTACCTGGAGGGAAAGTTTTGTAGTTGTGAAACTTACACGTCCAGTAAATCCGTCTGCTGCCTTCTTGTCTGTGGTGGAGGGTGCGAAGAACGAAGTGTTCGTCCATCCTGGAATCTCAGTCTGGTTATAAAAGTAATCCCATGCATCATTTCGCGTTCCATCTGTAAGTGTGCAGTAAGCGACGTTGCCAGTTACTTCTTTAACTACTTCAATGGCTCCCTTTTTGCTTGCACAATACTCAGTAGCCGGGTTAGGACCACCTACCGAATCATCTGGAGATCCCGATCCACAGGAGGAGAGGATGATTGCCGTTATTAGTGCAAGGGAAAGTTTTTTCATGGGAGGACGATAACGGTCATCCTTGAGATTGTCAAGGTTCTTCGTGGTTAGCCGCGCAAGCGGCCTGCTGCAATCACACGCTGCAAAAACTGTTGCGTGCGAGGGTCTGTTGGGTGTGAAAAAATTTGTTCGGGTAGACCCATCTCGGCAACCACGCCATCGGCAAGAAAACACACGCGGTCACTAATCTCGCGAGCAAAACCCATCTCGTGTGTGGCAAGCAACAGCGTGATGCCGCTGCCTTTGAGTTCGCGCACCACATCGAGTACTTCGCCCACCAACTCGGGGTCGAGCGCAGAAGTTATTTCGTCGAGCAGCAATACTTCTGGGTTGAGAGCGAGCGCACGAGCTATTGCCACACGTTGTTGCTGACCGCCAGAGAGTCTGTCGGGGTACGAGTCAATTTTCTCGGAAAGACCAAATCGCATAAGCAGAT
>JBAXIG010000142.1:0-2481 GCA_037138535.1 Actinomycetes bacterium | reverse complement strand
AGTTGAAGAGGCGTTGCGCGAGAGTGGTCGCGCCGAGATTGAAGCACAGGAAGTGGGGCTCGCCATTTTGGCTCCGCTACGTGAGCTCGATGAAGTCGCCTACCTTCGTTACGCCTCGGTTTATCGAGCATTTGAATCATTAGAAGATTTCGAGGCAGAGATTTCACTGCTTCGAGCAATACCTGCAACAAATAGTAATTCCAATTTCAGTTCAGGTAGCAATAACGCGAAGACGAATAACAGTTCACCATCCAATGCATTGCAGAGTGGGTACGCAAACAGCGTGGCTCTCTCTTCGATCGATTAACACCACACCACAGGAGAAGAAAAATGCCCGAGACCGTTAGCACTCGCCCTTCCGCTACCGCATCAAAGTCGAAGAAAGGTCTACGTATGGAGCGTATTTTTACGACTCCAGGCGTGCACCCCTACGACGAAGTGACGTGGGAGCGTCGCGATGTGGTGCAGACAAATTGGAAGAGCGGCGAGGTCATCTTCGAACAACATGGCGCTGAGTTTCCTGACTTCTGGTCGGTGAATGCTTCCACCATCGTGACCACCAAGTACTTCCGGGGCGTGGTGGGAACCGATAACCGTGAGTGGAGCCTCAAGCAACTCATTGATCGTGTGGTGTTGACCTACACGAAGGCCGGCAAAGACTTTGGATACTTTGCTGCCGAGAGCGATGCAGAAATTTTCGAGCACGAGTTGACCTGGGCTCTCATGCATCAAGTCTTTTCGTTCAATTCACCCGTCTGGTTCAACGTCGGAACGGCTGCGCCGCAACAAGTGAGTGCCTGCTTCATCCTGAGCGTTGATGACACGATGGATTCCATCCTCAACTGGTACCGCGAAGAGGGCATGATCTTCAAGGGCGGCTCGGGCGCCGGTCTTAATCTCTCCCGCATTCGTTCCAGCAAGGAATTACTCAAGTCTGGAGGCACTGCATCAGGCCCAGTTTCTTTCATGCGCGGCGCCGATGCCTCTGCCGGAACCATTAAGTCAGGCGGCGCCACTCGTCGCGCAGCGAAGATGGTTGTACTCGACATTGACCATCCAGATATCGAAGAATTTATCGAAACAAAAGCGAATGAAGAGAATAAGATCCGTGCTCTGCGCGACGCTGGCTTTGATATGGACCTCGGCGGCAAAGACATCGTTTCAGTCCAATATCAAAACGCTAATAACTCGGTTCGCGTGAGCGATGAGTTTATGCGCGCAGTCGAAGAGGGTAAGACATTCGGTCTCCGCGCTCGCGCCACCGGTGAAGTGATTGAAACGGTGGATGCCCGCGAACTCTTCCGTAAAGTCTCTGTCGCCGCTTGGGGTTGTGCTGATCCTGGCATTCAATACGACGACACCATTAACGATTGGCACACCAGTCCAGAAGCTGGTCGAATCAATGCTTCGAACCCATGTTCTGAGTACATGTCTCTCGACAATTCTTCTTGTAATCTTGCCAGCATCAACCTGCTCAAGTTCCTTAAAGAAGATGGCTCATTTGATGCGAAGAACTTCGCCAAGCTGGTCGAGGTTGTTATCACCGCGATGGACATCTCTATTTGCTTCGCCGATTTCCCCACTGAGGCAATTGGTGACACCACACGCAAGTACCGTCAACTAGGGATTGGCTATGCCAACCTCGGTGCGCTCCTGATGGCAAGTGGTCTTCCTTACGACAGTGAGGGCGGTCGGGCACTTGCTGGCGCCATCACTTCGCTCATGACAGGAACTGCTTACAAGCGTTCGGCTGAATTGGCGGGTGTAGTGGGTCAATACGAAGGCTATGCACGTAACGCAGATGCCCATACCCGTGTCATGCGCAAGCACGCTGCAGCAAATGATGCATCTCGCGCAGTCACTACTCTCGATAAAGACGTTCATCGTGAGGCCACCAAGGCTTGGGCTGATTGCCTCAAGATTGGTGAGAAGAATGGCTGGCGTAACGCGCAAGCGTCCGTCCTTGCACCCACCGGAACCATTGGGCTCATGATGGATTGCGATACCACGGGTATCGAGCCAGACCTCGCTCTCGTCAAGTTCAAGAAGTTGGTCGGCGGCGGTTCCATGCAGATTGTTAACCAAGCGATTCCACGTTCACTTCGCAAACTTGGCTACACCGAAGAGACTGTCGAAGCGATTGTGGAGCACATTGGTACCACCGGAAACGTGATGGAGGCCCCGGGTCTCAAGCCTGAGCATTACAGCGTCTTCGATTGCGCGATGGGCGCTCGTCCCATTGCGGCCATGGGCCATGTGCACATGATGGCGGCATGCCAACCATTCCTTTCGGGGGCTATCTCGAAGACAGTGAACCTCCCATCCGAAGCCACTGTTGAAGAAGTCGAAGAGGTGTACTTCCAAGGTTGGAAGTACGGCCTCAAGGCACTCGCTATCTATCGCGACAATTGCAAGGTGGGTCAACCACTTTCAGACGCCCGCGGCGCACAAGAATCAGCACCAGCTGAAGTTCTAGCTGCA
>JBAXIG010000141.1:0-2483 GCA_037138535.1 Actinomycetes bacterium | reverse complement strand
ATTACTATAGGCCGCGAAATTAAGTGGCTTTTGAATGATTCTTCCGTGGCGAAACATAAGAGCGATCCGCGTTTATCTGGCATCTACGGAACCATCATCTATGAAGATCTCGGTAAGACTTCGACAGGGATTCATCAACGTAACGTCACTATTTTTGCCGATGGTGAGGTTGATCGCTCTCCTTGTGGCTCAGGTACAAGTGCACGCATCGCACTTTTACATGTCGAGGGAAAGTTGGCAGAAAGTGATGTGCTCACTCACGACTCCATTGTGAATTCGCGTTTTCTTGGACGCATCGTCGGTACTGCGAGCGCAGATGGATACGACGCAGTCATTCCTGAAGTGAGTGGAAATGCTTATCCCACAGGTGAACACACCTTCATCTTTGAAGAAGATGATGAAGTCGGTCTTGGGTTTGTCTTTCGTTAAAGATTTTCTTGCAACCGGCGATGTAACTCGCCTACTGACCTTTCGATGATGTCAAAGACTTCTTCATAATCTTTGCGAGTCCCGTAATAGGGGTCTGCAAGATCTACATCTCCATCAGCTTCGAGATCGAATTCCCGGAGGTAGTGAACCTTTGCAAGTGCATCATCGTTCGGTGCCATCTCGCGCACTGCCTTCATGTGTCCCGAATCAGCCACCAGGATGAGGTCAAACTCTTCAAAGAATCGGGGGTGGAATTGTTGCGCCCGATGTTCGTGCCGGTACCCACGTTCTTCCCAAGTGGCGATGGCTTCGGCACTCGCTCCCTGCCCCACATGCCAATTTCCGGTCCCGGAACTGCCATGGTCAACGCCGGGGAAGTAATGGCGAATCACCACCTCCATGGAGGGTGAGCGACAGATATTGCCGCTACAGACGCTCATAATCCGCGGGGAGCTAGCTTCCATCACATGATGATAGGCACCCCATCGGCTTATTAGAGGCCTCAAAGTGGGTTTTGCCGCTTGCCAAAGAGCCCGACCTGGAGGAATATATAAGTTACCGGTGAGTAACATAGCCACTCTTTGAGGAGTCCCCATGGGCCACTACACAGCCAACCTACGCGATATTGAATTCGTACTCTTCGATCTCTTGGGTCGAGAGAAAGTCATGGGGCAAGGCCCCTTCGGCGAGATTGATCGCCCCACTGTTATGAGCATGCTCGAAGAAGTAAAGCGCCTTGCCGAGAATGAACTCGCTGACTCATTTGTGATCGGAGATCGCGAAGGTGCGCGCTTTGATAAAGAGACCGGCAACGTCTACCTACCCGCAGAATTTAAGAAGTCGTACGACGCATACGTTGAAGGTGGATGGTGGCATGTTGATGCTCCTGCCGCACTTGGCGGAATTGTAATTCCACCATCTGTTCGTTGGGCAATTGCAGAAATGGTTCTTGGCTCTAATCCCGCAATTCATATTTATGCTTCCGGTTCTTCGTTCTCTCAAGTGCTCTATGAACTCGGTACGGATTACCAAAAGACTCTCGCAAAAATCATGGTTGATAAATTGTGGACTGCCACCATGTTGCTCACTGAGCCCGACGCGGGCAGCGATGTTGGCGCCGGCCGTTCTAAGGCTGTGCAACAAGAAGATGGTTCGTGGCATCTCACCGGAACGAAGCGCTACATTACATCTGGAGATAGCGATCTTTCCGATAACGTCATTCACTTTGTACTCGCTCGCCCCGAAGGTGCCGGCCCTGGTACTAAGGGTCTTTCGCTCTTCGTCGTCCCTAAATTTCACTTCGACGATAAGACTGGCGAACTCGGTAAGCGCAACGGAATTTACGTCACGAATATTGAATCCAAAATGGGCCTCAATGTTTCATCCACCTGCGAAGTGTCGATGGGTGAGAAGGAACCATGCGTTGGCTTGCTCCTTGGAGAAGTGCACGACGGCATCGCGCAAATGTTTAAGGTCATCGAGTTTGCTCGCATGATGGTTGGCACAAAAGCCATCTCTACTTTAAGTGCGGGATACCAACAAGCGCTTTCGTACGCAAAGACTCGCGTTCAAGGGCCCGACATGACAAAGATGACTGATAAGGCAAGCCCACGTGTCACCATCATCAACCACCCAGATGTACGTCGCTCACTCATTACCCAGAAGGCTTATGCCGAAGGTATGCGCGCGCTCGTGCTCTACACCGCTAGTTTGCAAGATGACATTGTGCTCGCTGAAGCAGCGGGTGAAGATACTTCGCTCCTTGTTGCCTTAAACGATCTCATGCTTCCGATCGTCAAGGGATTTGGTAGCGAGCGCGCTTGGGTTCTGCTCGGTACTGAGAGCTTGCAGACCTTCGGTGGCGCTGGTTTCACCCAAGATTGGCCGCTTGAGCAGTACGTACGCGATGCCAAGATCGACACCCTTTACGAAGGTACTACCGCCATCCAAGGCATGGATTTCTTCTTCCGCAAGATCGTGCGCGATAAAGGTCAAGCACTCGCCACCATCGCCATGCAGGTATCAGAATTTGCTAAAGCGGACAACGGGAGTGG
>JBAXIG010000140.1:0-2492 GCA_037138535.1 Actinomycetes bacterium | reverse complement strand
CCATTTTCAGTATTGATCTGATGCAAAGTGGCAAGGCTGGCGATCCCAGGATTGCCTGGTGCGCAATGGATTTCAGTAGTGGCTGGATCCTTCGTCAAACTCTGGCAAATCGCGTGTTCGCGTCCGCCGGAGCCTATAACGAGGATTTTCATGCCAGAGCTTTCTCCAACTTGGCTTTTACTGCGGGCCATTCGTCTGCGAGTACGGAGTAGAAAACCGAGTCACGGGGTGTGCCATCTTTGCGAATAACTAAGTGACGGAGTACGCCTTCATTTGTAGCACCTAGACGTTCGATGGCGCGTTGTGAACGTTCGTTACGAGTGTCGGTCTTCAGGCAGAGACGGTCATAACCACGTACTTCAAAAGCCTCAGTCATGAGAAGAAGTTTGCATTCAGTATTTACCGCACTGCGCCAAAATGCTTGACCATAAAAAGTCCAACCAATTTCGACTCGGCGATGCACAGGGACCTGATCAAGGTATGAAGTAGAACCAATGCATTCGCCTTGGTACATCACGGCGAAAGGTTCGCGTTCGCCTGCATCGCGTTCGATCAGTGCACCTGTGATGATCTGTGTGATGTCAGCGACGCTCCGTGGTGTGTGAAAAGCAAGGTCGCGCGCGAGCACATCGTCGTTACCGATATGGGTGAAGAGATCTTCTGCGTGCGCCAAGGCGAGCGGCTCCAGCCGCACATGTTTTCCCACTAATACGGTCATGAAACCAGATCGCGAACTGCGATGGTTTCGTCACGTCCTGGGCCAACACCAATCGCACTCATCGGTGCCCCAGAAATGTCTTCGAGGTATTGCACGTAGGAACGTGCGTTTGCAGGAAGATCTTCCAAGCTACGAGCCTTCGAAATATCTTCCTTCCAACCTGGCAAGTATTCGTAAATCGGCTTTGCGTGATGGAAATCTGTTTGGGTAGTAGGGATTTCTTCTACGCGCGTGCCATCGATGTCGTAGGCAACGCAGACCGGAATCTTCTCCCACCCAGTGAGTACATCGAGCTTGGTGAGGAAGAAATCTGTAAGACCATTCACGCGCGTTGCATAGCGCGCGATGGGTGCATCAAACCAACCACAACGACGATTACGTCCCGTAGTCACACCGACTTCACCACCAATGCGACGAAGTGCTTCGCCATCTTCATCGAAGAGTTCGGTGGGGAATGGGCCTGAACCTACGCGAGTGGTGTACGCCTTCAAGATTCCAATAACACGAGTGATCTTTGTAGGTCCGATTCCGGAACCGGCACATGCACCACCTGCAGTGGGATTGCTGGATGTAACGAACGGATAAGTACCGTGATCAACATCAAGAAGTGTTCCTTGCGAACCTTCAAGGAGTACAACTTTTCCTGCTGCGAGTGCTTGATTCAGTAAGAGTGATGTATCGGTGACATACGGGCGCAAGATATCTGCATACTCCAAATACTCGTCAAGGATCTGTTGTACTTCCATACCTTTGCGATTGAAAACTTTAATAAGAACTTGGTTTTTATCGCGAAGAGCGGCTTCGACTTTCTGTTCCAGAATGCTGGGATCAAAGAGATCTTGTACGCGAATGCCAATGCGGTTGATCTTGTCTGCATATGCCGGACCAATTCCGCGGCCAGTGGTACCGATCTTGTTATTTCCAAGAAAACGTTCAGTGACTTTGTCGATGGTGCGGTGATAGGGCGTGATGAGATGTGCGTTCGCGCTGATCACGAGCTTTGAGGTGTTAATACCGCGTTCGTTCAAACCTTTGATTTCTTGAAGCAGCACACCCGGATCGATTACCACGCCGTTTCCGATTACTGGCACCACTGATGGGCTCAAGATTCCGGAAGGAAGAAGGTGGAGTGCGTACTTCTGATCGCCAATGACAACGGTATGTCCTGCGTTGTTTCCACCTTGATAGCGGACTACATATTCGACGCGATCACCGAGAAGGTCTGTGGCTTTGCCCTTGCCTTCATCGCCCCATTGGGCTCCGACGATAACTATGGCTGGCACTTGCCTCACTATATCCCGTAAAGGGCCTTTCGGTCGAAATCGTTCCGACCTGTCGGCGAGGCAAAAGTGGCTTATCTGAGCGTAAAAGTAGGCCATGATGGGTTCATGACTATTGGACAAGATCTCTTCGGCGGCCCACCTCCCACCCATATCCCCAGCGACGGATCAGATGCCCTTTTCGCGGCTGGCAAGGGAGCAGATGAAGTAGCCCGCGCCTTCCCGGCGTCACCTCTTCCGTGGGCAATGCTGGCAGATGACGCATGGACGCAAGGTCGAGTGCTTGAGTCCTACGCCTTTGCACGGACCGGCTATCACCGTGGTCTTGATCTCTTGCGTCGAAATGGTTGGAAGGGACACGGACCGGTTCCGTGGGAGCACGAAGGAAACCGCGGATGGCTGCGTGCACTTCATGCACTCGGCCGTGCTGCCGGTTCGATTGGTGAGAGTGAAGAACACGACCGTTGCACACTCTTCTTACGCGACTCCAGCGC
>JBAXIG010000139.1:0-2516 GCA_037138535.1 Actinomycetes bacterium | reverse complement strand
CCTGCTTCGGATGGCCGTTGTGCGATGCTTGCAAAGTTGCCGGAAAGTTCCGCTAACAGTCGACGAGATACCGCTACGCCCACTGACTCCAGCCGATAAGGGAGAGCGGTGAGCGGCATCTCGAGGGTGTTATCCAATTCGGCCAATCCAGCTCGCTCAATCTCTGGCTCGAGCACCATCGCCAACGCAAGGACCGCTTCAGCTTCGGCAATGAGTGGACCATCCGTGCCGTCGAGGTCGAGGGCTAATTCGTCGCTTTCCGTCTCTACTGGATATCCCAAATATCGTTCACAGAGTTCTGAGAGGTCTTCTACCTTCTGTCCGGGATTGACGAGGTATGCCGAAATGGCGGTATCTCGATACACGCCGCCGATGTCAACCCCATGCAATGCATGCATTAACGACTTGGCATTGTGCGCGATTTTCTTCTCCGACTCATCGGAGAGCCATCCCTCGAACTCGGCCACGGTGCCCACTTCAGTACCGGCAGTCGAAGTTCGCGCCATGCGCTCGCCTCTGACGGCAATCGCGCTGCCTGCGAGCTCCACGCTCGTTCTAGTCGAAATAGATCGAGCGGTTTCAGAAGTCGGCTCGCCCACAATCAAAAGAGGCTTCACTCGCTCTCTGAGCGCCTTGAACTCAAGCAGATCAAAAAGTTCGTGGATCTGCGTCGAATCGGCTGGCAACTGAAGCAAATCTTCAATCGTGTACTCCAGTGGTACATCATGGCGAAGGGCTGTTAGATCTCGATTGAGTCTGACTTGCTCATACGCCTCACGGAGCGCGATCCCAACTTTTCCAGGAACCTGTTCGCGCGACTCTAAAAGTTTTGATAGTGATCCATACTCTTGAATCCACTTAGCCGCCGTCTTCTCCCCCACTCCCGGAATACCGGGGAGGTTATCGCTTGGATCTCCTCGCAACGCGGCATAATCCGGATATTGCAAGGGAGTGAGCCCGTACTTCTCCTCAAGGGCTGCCGGTGTCATCCGCACTAAATCGCTTACACCTTTGCGCGGATAGAGCACAGTGGTGTGATCATCTATGAGTTGAAAAGAGTCGCGATCGCCGGTTGAGATAACGATTTCCATCTCGTGTCCATCAGCCTGAACTTTAAGGGTTGCGATGATGTCATCTGCTTCAAAACCTGGGATTGCAAGTGACTTCACATTGAGGGCGGTCAATACATCCCGAATCAGTTCCACTTGACCCTTGAACTCTGCCGGACTCGCTGCGCGCGTGGCCTTGTACTCTGGAAAGAGTTCCGTACGAAAGGTGACTCTCGAAAGGTCGAAGGCGACCGCCACATGGGTGGGCTGCTCATCCTTCATGAGATTGATGAACATCGTGGTAAAGCCATAGACCGCATTCGTCACTTGCCCTGATGAGGTCGTGAAATTCTCGGGTGGCAACCCGTAAAAGGCGCGATAAGCCAAGGAATGGCCATCGAGGAGGAGGAGTTTTTGCCGGGTCACCTGATTGATCCTAGGCTGAACCCATGAATAATTCAGACGATAACTCAGAGAGTCTCACTTTGGCGAATGCTATCGCCGGAGACTTAGTGGGAAAGAAGCTCGGGATGAAACTCCTTGAAGCTTCGGCCTCTCGTATCGTGGCGACAATGCCCGTCGAGGGAAACACGCAACCTTTTGGCTTACTTCATGGCGGGGCGTCGGTGGCATTAGCTGAGTCGCTGGGTTCCTACGGCGCAGCCTTGCACGCAGGACCAGGCAAAGCCGTCGTAGGGCTCGACATCAACGCCACCCACCACCGCGCCGCCAAAGCGGGAATAGTGACCGCGGTGGCTACCGCCATTGCAATGGGGCGCACAATCGTCAGTTATGAAGTAATCATCAGTGACGAAGAAGGTAGGCGACTCTGTACAGCGCGCATCACCTGCATGATCCGCGAATTAACGAAGTAAGTGCGAAAGAACTAGCCGCCGAGGTAAGCCTTCGTTACTTCATCGTTTGAAGCCAGCTCACTTGCGTTGCCCGACATCTTGACGGTTCCTGATTCGAGTACATAAGCACGATCGGCAACATCTAAAGCTGCAAGCGCATTCTGCTCCACCAAAAGAATCGTGGTGCCTTGTTCGCGGATCTTAACAATCGTTTCAAAGATCAGCTCCACGAGCACAGGTGCAAGACCCATCGAAGGTTCATCGAGAAGCAAGAGCTCTGGTCGGCCCATCATTGCTCGAGCCACAGCGAGCATTTGTTGTTCACCACCGCTCATCGTTCCCGCCTTTTGGGTGAGACGTTCGCGCAGGCGTGGGAAGAGTTCTAGGACGCGATCGAAATCTGCCGCGATCTCACTCTTGTCGTTTCGAAGAAATGCACCGAGATCAAGATTTTCTGAAACAGTCATACGTGGAAAGATGCGACGACCTTCAGGAGATTGTGTAATCCCCTTCTTGACAACGTCATGACCTTGCATGCCGCTAATCTGCTCACCTTTGAATGTGATCGTGCCACTCTTGGGGGCAAGCAAGCCGGAAATTGTGCGCAACGTAG
>JBAXIG010000138.1:0-2577 GCA_037138535.1 Actinomycetes bacterium | reverse complement strand
TTCGTTGGTATCCAAAACGTTGTAAATAATAGAGGGGAAGTCTGCCCATTGCGCCTACACGTTCGGTTGCACCGATGATCGCAATCGATTCGGCGGACCAGAGTGCAGCGAGTGAAGTCACGAGATAGCCGCAGTGCCTTCGATTTCGACGAGTGCTGCATCGTCCCAGAGGCGTACTACGCCGATAAGCGCCATGGCGGGGTAATGCTTACCTATGTGGCGCTTCCACACTTGGCCGATTTCGCGTGCGTGGGCCCGGTAATCAACTGGATCTACGGAATAGATGGTGACGCGCGCCAAATCTGTGGGCGATCCACCTGATGCTTCGAGCGAATTAAGCATGTTGGTGAGTGCTTGTTCGAATTGCTCAACGATGCCTTCGCCGATAATGACACTCTCTTTGTTGAGTGCAGTCTGCCCGGCGAGAAAAACAATGCGTGCTCCAGCGGGTGCGATCATCGCATGACTAAAGCCTACGGGAGGTGCGAGGGACTCAGGATTAATCGGTTCCAACATGGCTATCCCTTTCTGGCAGATTGGATTCAGGTAGGTCGACGGCAACGCCGTTACTATCTCCATTGATGAGTCGAATAACGGAATCGGAAACTTCTTGAACGGTCAGCAATCGCTTGTGTGGCTCATGCGCGACGAGTCCAGCGATGGCTTCTTCTTTGCTCTTGCCGGTACGCGTCATAATATTCGCCACCGATCGTTGAGTCATCGACGTATCAACAAAGCCTGGGCAGACGGCGTTGATCGTGACTCCGCTTTCAGTGTTCTCCGCAGCAACAGAGCGCACCAGGCCTAGAACACCATGTTTGGCAGCTGAATAAGCAGTGATGTAAGCCGCGCCAATTTTTCCGGCGCTACTTGCTACCACCACGATGCGACCGAAGCCTTGGTTCTTCATCGAAGGGATAGCCTCACGTATCATCTGAAAGGGCGCAGTGAGGTTCAAGGCAATTTGGCTATTCCATAATTCGTCGCTGGTCTTTTCAAACTTAGAGGAGATACCTTCTCCGGCGTTGAGTACAAGTACATCGAGGCCGCCTAACAGTGCAGTGGCTTTGCGAACGAGCACAGTTGCGTCGGTGGTGACATCTCCGGTGATGATGTGGGCGTTACTGGCGCCGCCCGCGCTCTCCAACAGTTCGCTCTCGGTGCGCGCGGTCAGGACCACCTGGTGGCCGGCTGATATGAGATCATGGGCAATACCGCGACCAATACCCCGGCCCGCGCCGGTGACGAGGCAACGCAGAGAGGTAGCGCTCATGACCACCCCTTCGCTTCTGCAATCTCCCGGACCAGAGTTACTCTTCCGCCTCCTTGATCAGGGCGGAATAGTACGTATCCCTTGCGATCGACAATAATACGACAGATGAGTACCTCACGCGCCGTCTTGGCCAATGCCACCCGTACCCCCTTCGGTAAGAACAGAGGCGCGCTCTCCACGATCCGCCCTGATGATCTCTTTGCGGCCACCCTACGCACTTTGGTAGATCGGACTCCAGGGCTCGACCCGGCGAGTATCGAAGATGTGATCGCCGGGGATAGCAATGGAGCGGGCGAAGATAACCGCAACGTGGCTCGCATGGGAATTCTCTTAGCTGGCTTGCCCCAGACCATTCCTGGAGTGACCCTCAATCGCCTCTGCGGGTCGGGTGCTGAGGCTATCGTGCAAGCCTCGCGCGCCATCCGTTCGGGAGATGCAGACATCATGATCGCCGGTGGGGTGGAGAGCATGAGTCGGGCGCCATGGATCGTAGAGCGCAGTCAAGAAAGAGGCGCACCCGCACTCACGCCAGATTCGGTAGCGCATCAGAGTGTGGTCGGATGGCGATTAGTTAATCCGAAGATGCACCCCGATTGGATCCTCTCGCTGGGGCAGAGTTCGCAACGCATCGCCGAACGTCTAGGGATCGGTCGCGCGGAGCAAGATGAATGGTCGGTACGCTCCCACTTGCGTGCACACGCTGCGTGGGAAGCGGGATTGCACGATCACGTCTTTGAAATCAACGGTCTCACGCGAGACGAATCGATTCGTCCAAGTACCACGATGGAAACGTTGGGTGCGTTGGAGTCGGCGTTCACACCAGGAGGAAGTGGGACTGCCGGAAATTCTTCGCCGGTGAATGATGGAGCCGCGGCTTCGCTGATTACCAGTGAACGTGCCGCGAAGTCTCTTGGATTAGAACCGATGGCATTCATACTTTCCTCAGCGGTCACCGCACTTGCACCCGATGAATTCACCCTTGCACCGGTGCCTGCGATCCATCGCGCGCTCGCGAGAGCAGGTAAGTCGATTGCGGACGTGAAAGTCTGGGAAATTAATGAAGCCTTCGCATCGATGGTGCTCACCGTGCTCCATGAAATTCCGGAAATTGATCGCGACCTGGTTAATCCCCATGGAGGAGCTATTGCTATCGGTCATCCAGTGGGCGCCTCGGCTAATCGAGTGGTGATGGAATTGGCGAGGGAGCTTCGTCGCCAGGGTGGTGGCATTGGGGTGGCGGCTGCCTGTATCGGGGTGGGCCTCGGTATCGCGCTGGTGATCGAAGCTTAGATCGATACTCAGAT
>JBAXIG010000137.1:0-2605 GCA_037138535.1 Actinomycetes bacterium | reverse complement strand
TGGTGGCTGATGGCGTTAACGAGATCACCCTCTTGGGACAAAACGTTAATGCGTACGGCGTCGAACTTGGCGTGCGCGGCGCCTTTGCGGATCTCTTGCGCGCCTGTGGTGAAGTTGAAGGGCTTGAGAGAGTTCGGTTTACCAGCCCTCATCCACGCGATTTCACAGATGATGTGATCGCCGCAATGGCAGAGACGCACAATGTGATGCCACATCTTCACATGCCACTGCAATCAGGATCTGATGCCATTCTTAAATCGATGCGCCGCTCATATCGAGCTGATCGCTACTTGGGGATAGTTGAAAGGGTGCGCGAGGCACTTCCGCTCGCCAGCATTACTACAGACATCATTGTCGGATTCCCCGGGGAGAGTGAAGCCGATTTCCAGAAAACCCTAGATCTCATTGCAACAGCCAGGTTCGAAATGGCTTTTACTTTCAAATATTCAAAGCGTCCGGGCACTGCTGCGGCAGAGATGGATAATCAAATACCTGAGGATGTGGTGGCGGAACGATATGTACGCCTTCATGCATTTACTGAGGAGATTGCTTGGCAGCAGAAGAAAGCACAAGTCGGCCGAGAGGTTGAAGTCTTGGTCTCTGATATGCCGGGACGAAAAGACGACGCAACGTTGCGACAAAGTGGTCGTGCCAGAGATTTCAACCTTGTGCACTTTGTCTCTGAGGAACGTCTCCGTCCGGGAGATATTGCAACGGTCAAGGTCACGCAAGCTGCGCCACATCATTTAGTCGCTGACAATCCTCCGCTTACTGTTCGGCGCACTCGATCGGGTGACGTCTGGGAGAGCGCTCAGGCCTCGACTGAAACTCGTACTTTCCTTTCACTCACTCCACGGCCGTAAAAATGTTGCTTTTTCTTGTAGGTCCTACGGCGGTCGGAAAGAGTGACGCCGCACTCGACCTGGCCGAGGAAATTGGCGCGGAAATAATCAACGCAGATGCCCTTCAGCTTTATCGTGGGATGGATATTGGTACTGCGAAGCTTCCGCTCTCGCAGCGTCGCGGGATTGCACATCACATGATCGACGTGCTCGATGTGGTCGAAGAAGCGAGCGTTGCCGTCTATCAACGAAAAGTTCATGAGCTCATCGCCAGTAAAGCTGGCGCGCCACTGATAGTCGTGGGTGGCTCGGGACTTTACATTTCGTCGCTTTTACAAGAGTTGCGTTTTCCTGAAAACGATCCGGAAGTGCGGGCCGAGATTGAAGCTCGTGCCGAGCGAATTGGTGGGGCTGCCCTTCATCAAGAGTTGAGCGAGAAAGACCCCATGGCGGCTCTGGCAATCTTGCCGGGAAACGTGCGCAGAGTAGTTCGTGCCCTTGAAGTTATCGAGATAACTGGAGAGCCCTTTACGGCAAATCTGCCACGCGATGGAGCCACTCCTTACCCTGGAGCAATCAGAGTGGGCTTGCTCTCTCCCCGTGAACTTCTTGATGCGCGTATTGCCATAAGAGTCGAGGAGATGTGGGAGAACGGATTTGAAGACGAGGTTGTAGATCTGGAGTCACGTGGTCTGCGAGAGGGCAAGACGGCTCGTGCTGCACTGGGTTATGCACAGATCCTCGATGCCAGAGATCGAGGTGAGAGCAGTGATTACGCGAAAGCGTCGACCATCATCTCCACTCGTAAGTTTGCACGCCGCCAAGAGAGCTGGTTTCGACGGGACGAAAAGATCGAATGGATTCCAGCTGGAACTCACATGCAATGGTGGAGTACGCGGGGCAAGTAAGGGGCTAGCCTGTTGAGGTGAAGCGATTCCTACCACGTAAGAGTGATTTTGAATTGCGGTCGTGGCGGGAAGATTTATTAGCCGGAGTCGCCGTCGGTGTTGTCGCGCTCCCACTTGCTCTCGCTTTTGGAATCACCACTGGCCTGAGTGCAGGTGCAGGTCTCATCACAGCAATTGTGGCAGGGTTCTTAGCGGCGATCTTTGGCGGTTCCCGATTCCAGGTGAGCGGTCCCACAGGTGCGATGACAGTAGTTCTCGTACCCATTGTCACTCAATACGGTGCAAACGCTGTTCCTGTCGTGGGTTTACTCGCCGGATTTCTCATCATTTTGTTGGGGATATTTAAGTTAGGAAGATTAATAAGCGCAATTCCTTGGCCGGTGATTGAGGGCTTCACAGTTGGGATCGCGATCGTGATTGCACTTCAGCAGATTCCATTACTCCTCGATGTGGCGAAACCGGCCGGAAGCAATGCGGCGCAAGTTGCTTGGCACACCTTCTCAGTCCAGGGAATTAATCGCACGGCCGTCTTTCTCGGCCTTGGTTCTGCCCTCTTAGTTATTTTGCTCTCGACTCTTGGTTCCAGAATTCCGCCCAGCATTGTGGCGGTAGTCAGCGGAACCCTTCTAGTGCAATTTTCTGGTTTTGACGTGGCGCGCATTGGTTCGCTTCCTCGTTCGCTTCCCTTCCCGCACCTCCCGCATCTGGATCCGAGCGTGGCGTCTGACTTCTTCTCTGCCGCTTTGGCGGTGACCGCTCTAGGCGCTATCGAGTCGTTGCTCTCTGCTCGGGTAGCTGATGGGATGGCCGATAGTTCGTCCAAATCAGATCCCGACCGCGAACTTTTTGGCCAAG
>JBAXIG010000136.1:0-2615 GCA_037138535.1 Actinomycetes bacterium | reverse complement strand
GATCACTTCGAAATCGATGGTCAATTTGTGATTGATCTTGCAACGCTTAAGAGCGCACACGAAGAAACTTTTCCGCGTCTCTTTGGAAGTGCCTCATGAACGCGATCAACATGAAACAAGATCCCGCAGTACTAGCAGAAGTGCTGGCCACTCTCGATCTGCTGGCGAAAAAGTTTCCAGGTAAGGCGATTGAAGTACGGATCCCGCCGTATGCCGCCATCCAATGTGGGCAAGGCCCGCGGCACACTCGAGGTACCCCACCGAATGTGATCGAGATGGCGGCCACCACCTGGCTCGCCCTCGCCTCCGGGGCCACCACCTGGGCCGATGCCCTCAGGCAAGGCGCGATCGATGCCTCCGGGAGCCTCGCCGATCTCTCCGCCCACCTCCCGCTCACAGAGCTCACAGACCTCACGGACGGAGTAACGCCATGACTCGCCTCCCGGATGGCCACCTCACCCACGAACTCTTCGCAGAGCGCGGACCGCAAGATGCCTGCGGGGTCTTCGGTGTTTGGGCGCCCGGTGAAGAAGTTGCCAAGCTCACCTTCTATGGACTGTATGCGTTGCAACATCGCGGCACCGAATCTGCTGGCATCGCAGCCACCGCCGGTGATCGCATTGTGGTTTTCAAAGAGATGGGGCTGGTCTCCCAAGTTTTTACCGAAGCAGATTTAGCAACTCTCACCGGACATATCGCGATCGGTCACACGCGTTACTCCACCACTGGTTCAAGTAAGTGGGAGAACGCACAACCTACTTTGCGTGCCACTGATCACGGTTCACTTGCCCTGGCACATAACGGAAATCTTACCAACACCGGTGATCTGCTCGAAGTCGCGCAACGTAACGACATCACCATCTCGAGTGATATCACTACCGACACCGAAATCATGACCGCACTTCTTGCCGAGAACCCATCACACAGTATCGAAGCGAGCGCAATGGAAGTGCTGCCGATTCTGCAGGGCGCCTTCTCACTCGTCTTCATGGATGAACACACTCTTTATGCCGCGCGTGATCGCAATGGAGTGCGCCCACTCGTGCTCGGTCGTCTCGATCGTGGTTACGTAGTCGCCAGTGAATCAGCGGCACTCGATATCGTGGGCGCCACCTTCGTGCGTGAGATTGAACCCGGGGAATTAATTGCTATCGATGAAAATGGTTTACGTACTCGCACCTTTGCCACCCCTGATCCCAAGGGATGTCTCTTTGAATATGTGTACCTTGCGCGCCCCGACACCATCATTGCCGGACGCAACACTCACGCCACGCGGGTAGCAGTGGGGGAGCGGCTGGCATTTGAACATCCCGCCATTGCAGATCTGGTGATCCCCGTTCCTGAATCGGGAACGCCGGCCGCCGTGGGTTATGCCAAGGCCTCCGGAATCCCCTATGGCGCAGGCCTTGTGAAGAATTCTTACGTCGGCCGTACTTTCATCCAACCGAGCCAAACCATCCGCCAACTTGGCATCCGTCTCAAACTCAATCCGCTCAAAGACATCGTCGCTGGCAAACGTTTAGTGGTGGTGGATGACTCCATCGTGCGCGGAAATACGCAACGCGCCATTGTGAAGATGCTCCGCGAAGCCGGCGCCGCTGAAGTGCATGTGCGCATCTCTTCACCACCCGTGAAGTGGCCCTGCTTTTACGGCATAGATTTCGCTACTAAAGCCGAACTCATCGCCAATGGATTAGACGTGCAAGAGGTATGTAACTCCATTGGCGCCGATTCACTCGGTTATGTATCACTTGAAGGTCTTATTGAAGCCACCACCATCGCCGAAGATAAACTCTGCCGCGCGTGCTTTGATGGCAAGTACCCCATTCCGCTTTCCTCAATCGCATTAAGTGAAAGTGTGAAACTCACATGAGTGAGATCTCGTACTCCGCTGCCGGCGTCGATATCGAAGCCGGCGATCGCGCCGTAGAACTGATGAAAGCATCCATCGCAAAGGCAACCCGTCCAGAAGTGATGGGTGGCATCGGTGGCTTCGCTGGGCTCTTTGATGCCAGCAAATTACGTAACTACGCAAAACCACTACTCGCTACCTCAACAGATGGTGTCGGTACCAAAACCGAGATCGCTCGTCGCACCGGTTTACTCGACACCATCGGACACGATCTGGTTGCCATGGTCGTCGATGACTTAGTGGTCTGCGGCGCCGAACCACTCTTCATGACCGATTACATTGCAGTTGGCAAAGTTGTTCCAGAAACCATCGCACGCATCGTCGCTGGTATCGCCGACGGTTGTGCCATTGCTGGTTGCGCACTCATCGGCGGGGAGACCGCCGAACATCCTGGACTCATGGCACCCGATGAATTCGATATCGCCGGCGCTGCCACCGGAGTCGTTGATGAGCCGCGTCTTCTCGGTGCTCACCTGGTGAAAGAGGGAGATGCCCTCATCGCCATGGCCTCCTCCGGCCTCCATGCGAACGGTTACTCCCTCGTGCGCCACATTCTTGCTACCCACTCAATCGACCTTGAAGCCACTCATCCCGACCTCCCGGCGTCCTGGGGCGAGCTCCTCGCCACTCCCACGCGGATCTATGCCAAGCCCGCTCTTGCGCTCGCCGCTCTTCCCGGAACGCATGCGATGGCCCACATCAC
>JBAXIG010000135.1:0-2693 GCA_037138535.1 Actinomycetes bacterium | reverse complement strand
CATGGCATGAAACCTGTACGCGTACTCGCGGCCACTCGTTTGGAATATGGTCAGAAGGAATTCCGCGCGCTCTATGAAGCCATGGGAATGCTCTTTCATCCAGGTGGTCGTGGGATTGATGAGATCGACAGCATTGTGGTGGATGCGGTGAAGAGCGCCGGGTTGCCGTCGTCGATTTCTGATCGCATGAATGACACGTCACTCGATTCTGAAGTTATCAAAGAACATGATGTGGCGATTGCACTCGTTGGCGAAGATGTCGGGACTCCTGTCATCGCAGTCAATGGAAATGCGTTCTTCGGCCCCGTTGTTACCCCCGCACCAAAAGGCCAAGCTGCTTTGGATCTCTGGGATGGCGCGCTCTTGGTATCTGGCGTCGCTGGATTTTACGAAATTAAACGTAGTCGCACTGCCGGACCCCAGTTCGACTAATTCATGCCAGAAGATCTCACGCAGAATTCGATACGTACTTACAAGAGACGCGGATCTCGTGTTACCGCAAATCAGCAAAGCGCTCGGGATCTCTTTTGGGAGCAGTGGGGTTTAACCCCTGAGGGAATAGTTGACCTTCGCGCTTTGATGGTGCCAGCTCGCGAAGTAATTCTTGAAGTGGGTAGCGGTATGGGGGAGACCACCGCTCTCATGGCAGCGGCTGCTCCAGACATTGGGATCGTGGCGGCAGAAGTGCATAGGCCTGGGATTGGCGCGTTGCTCTCCTATGCATCGAATCAAGGATTGTTAAACGTGCGAATCTTTGATGGCGATGCCCTGGATTTGATGCGTAATAACTTGGCAGCGGATTCCTTAGATGGCGTGCGGTTGTACTTCCCCGATCCTTGGCCGAAGTTTAAGCATCACAAGCGCCGGATCTTTAATGAAGAGTTTCTGGATCTTGTTTTCTCGCGAGTTCGCGCAGGTGGCTTTCTCCACGCCGCCACGGATTGGTTTGAATACGCGCAATGGATGCAGAGTTTTGCATCAAAAGACCCACGGTTTGTTGGGGGAGTGATCGACCGACCGGAATGGCGACCCCTCACGAAGTTTGAAGGCCAGGGCGTGCGCAAGGGACATGTAGTGACAGACCTGTATTACGAGATTAAGAAGTAAGAATTTAGCCTTCGTGGCCTGGCCCAAGAGGCGGAAGCTCGTGGGTTACCTCGTAGGCGCTCAACATTTCGATGCGTCTCGTGTGTCGATCTTCGTTTGAGTATGGAGTGGCGAGGAATGCGTCAACAATCGCAAGAGATTCTTCGGTGGTGTGCATGCGCGCACCGATTGAGACCATATTGGCGTTGTTATGTTCACGAGCGAGTTCTGCAAGCTTCGGAGACCAGGCAAGTGCAGCGCGAATACCGCGCACTTTGTTCGCAGCCATCTGCTCGCCGTTTCCGGAGCCACCGAGGACGATTCCAAGCGAAGAGGGATTGGCGGCCGTAGCTTCGGCAGCGCGTAGACAGAAGGGTGGGTAGTCATCGATGGCATCGTAGAACTTAGGCCCGTGGTCTACGACGTCATGACCAGATTGGCGCAGGTGAGCGATGAGCGCTTCTTTTACCTCGAAGCCGGCGTGGTCACTTCCGATATGTATCTGCATAGTTTGAGATCTTGCCACATGAGGGCGGGGCTGAAGCGATGACGCTCCCGTCCCGTCCTACTCTCCACTCGATTTAGTGGAGTTTATCTAGGAGAGATTGTGTTGTTGTGATGCTTCCAGTTGTCGCCTGGTTGCTCAGACCACCGTTGGCGCTCGTTCCAGTGCCACCATCACGGTCGCCGAAGCCGCCGCAATGTCCACGACCTTTAAGGTCACGTCTGGGTCCACCCGTCCAGGTTCACTCATCCTGAAATGGGGATGCGTTGCATGCGGGAGCTACGTCGAAGTAACTGCTCGAGTCTTGTAAAAGCTTTGTGTGCAGAAAATTTTTATGCGTGAGCTTGTACTCCTCAGTAATTGCTTTCACAAGGGTTGCTTAACTGAGAGTGAACTGTATCTTCGCAGAATTGACAGCACCTTCAAGTGGTCCTTAGGAGGCCAAAGTGCACAACTTCCCCAAGCAAATAAAATTATTCTCTGCACTCGCACTCTCATTAATCCTGATGTCTGCACTCGCACCTCTCGCCTCTGCAGCCACGAAGTCAAAGCAACCAACGAATGCTGGACGCACTCTTCCGGCGACCATCAACACGATATTAAGTGGTAACGGAACTCCTTCTGCCTCACTAGGTAAAGACGGTGACTTCTATATTGATGTTCGAAACTCACTCTTCTTCGGTCCAAAAACTAAAGGGCATTGGACTTTGCCGGTTTCACTTGTGGGTCCATCTGGTCCAGTCGGCGCTATCGGTGTAGCTGGCAAGTCGGGGGGTAAAGGTGAAGATGGTGCACCGGGTGCGAACGCGACTGGAAGTGTTGGTTCCCAAGGCCCGGTTGGTATCGTCGGTCCGCAAGGACCATCAGGAACACCGGGATCACCGGGAACGCCTGGATCAACGGGTCCCCAAGGACCTTCTGGCGCATTGGGTGCAACAGGTCCGCAAGGTCCGAGCGGAGGCGGAGGCGGTAGCACTGGACCCCAAGGACCAACTGGTGCGACAGGTGCACAAGGCATCAAAGGTGAGACGGGAACAGCAGGTACAACCGGATCAACTGGCTCGAAAGGTGAAACAGGAACAGCGGGCGTTGCCGGATCAAC
>JBAXIG010000134.1:0-2712 GCA_037138535.1 Actinomycetes bacterium | reverse complement strand
GAAAAGCGACTCGTACGAGAATAACAAGCATCCCCGCATCCTCTGCCGCCTTTTTGACTGCAGCTACTCTCGGCATGAGTTCCGTACCTGAGTCACCGAATCGATTGATTATTGACTTTTGAAAATCCATCAGAAGCAGCGCGGTCGATGGGACGTTGAATTCAGCCATGAGTCAACAAACCTTTCAATTTTTGTTTAGTGGATCCTGTATAAAAACACTTATAAGTTTAGTCAAATAATCATCTATCTCCTATGAATTTGATCAGTTTTATCGAATCATTCCTCGATTTAGTGTGGGCCATATGTCTGTAAATCACGGCTGCAAACAAGAAGTAACGTCGCGTAGGCTTAATTGAACAATAGCGCTCACGAGGCCTTCTTTCTCCGGATGCCTTCGCAGTATGATGACGATGTGAAAAGAAGCTTTCCCACCATCAACCATTTTCGAAGTTTTCTTCGTCTGCCGAAGATTTCACTCGATCGGCGGGCTAAGCGCCTCAAGAGGGCACTCACAATTTGGGATTTAAGAGTCCAAGCTAGGAAACGTACTCCTCGAGGTCCTTTTGACTACGTGGATGGATCCGCAGAGAGCGAGGCCTCACTTGCTCGAGCACGCAATATCTTTTCTAATATCGAATTCCATCCATCGGTACTCAGAGACGTCTCGTCGGCTTCCACGACAACCACGTCGCTAGGCCACACATTCGACCTACCATTTGGCTTTGCGCCCACGGGTTTTACTCGAATGATGCACGCAGCCGGAGAAGTAGCTGTTGCCCAAGTCGCTGCAGAATTTAATATCCCCTACGTACTCTCAACGCTCGGCACTACATCGATCGAGAACGTGGTAGCTCAGGCCCCAAAGGGCACCAACTGGTTCCAGCTCTACATGCTGAATGACATGGCGCGAAATCTTGAAACGATCGATAGAGTCAAGGCCGCGGGCGTTGACACATTAGTTCTCACAGTCGACGTTCCGGTCTCAGGTCTTCGACTCCGAGATGCTCGTAACGGATTGACCATTCCGCCATCATTAACTTTTCGCTCGTTAGTTGATTTCTGCAAGAAACCTGGCTGGCTAGCGAACTATCTCACCACTCCTCCCCTCGAGTTCGCCGCCATGTCCTCGTGGAATGGCACCGTAGCTGAGATGCTCGATGCACTCTTCAACCCATCAGTAACGTTTGATGATCTCGAGTGGATACGAGAGCGATGGAGTGGATCGCTCGTAATAAAGGGTATTCAGACACCAGAAGACGCAATAAAGTGCGTTGAACTCGGCGCTAACGCGATCATTCTTTCCAATCACGGTGGACGCCAAATGGATCGCGCTGTTCCACCGCTAGCGCAACTCCAAGAAGTCGTTGAACTAGTGGCAGGACGTGCGGAAGTTCACCTAGATACTGGCATCACCCACGGCGGCGACATCGCCGCTGCTCTCGCATTAGGCGCCGATTTTGTCTGGGTGGGCCGTTCCTACCTCTATGGCCTCATGGCTGGTGGGCAAGATGGCGTAACACGAGCCGTCCAGATACTCAGCCAAGAACTAGTACGCACCATGAAGCTCCTGGGCGTGACAACAATCGGGGAGTTAGATAAACGACATATCAAAATGCCCTCATGCTAGCTTGTGAGCAATTGCGAAAGCGGACGCTCCTCAGATCTTGCTCTAAGAATTATGAAGGAGCCTGATGTGGATCTAAAGTCGCGAGTAGAGGTCTCCGCCGCTCAGCTAGAAGAACTTGGGCGACTGTTTTCTGGTGAAATCTCAACAAATGATTCGGTGTTGGATCAGCATGGCCGTGACGAATCGGCATTTCCACCCGTAAAACCATCCGCCGTTGTCACGCCATATTCGACTGAAGATGTCTCAAAAATTCTCACTTACTGTAATACGAATGGAATCCCAGTCGTAGCGTTTGGCGCCGGATCCTCTTTGGAAGGTCATGTACTTCCCATCTATGGCGGCATTAGTCTTGACATGACTCACATGAATGAAATCTTAGAAGTTCGATCTGAGGACTTATTGGTCAGAGTCCAACCAGGTGTTCATCGGATGGCACTCAACGAAAATCTAAATAAGGTAGGGCTTTTCTTCTCGGTCGACCCTGGTGCCGATGCCACATTGGGAGGCATGGCAGCCACAGGTGCAGCAGGAACTACCACCGTGCGCTACGGATCCATGCGTGAGAATGTCTTAGCGCTCGAGGCAGTTCTTGCTGATGGAACAATCATTAAAGTGGGGCGAGAAACACGTAAACTTTCTGCTGGTTACGATCTCACTAGATTACTTGTTGGTTCAGAGGGAACACTTGCCGTCATCACGGAGCTCACGCTGAGGGTCCACGGAATACCGGAGAAGATGGCAGCCGCTACCGTGGTCTTTCCAAGCCTTGCTCAGGGAGTAGAGGCTGCCACCACAATAGTTCGCTCCGGAGTAGCAATCGCAAGATGCGAGTTTCTTGATGCGATCTGCATAAAGAATGTAAACGCCCGCGATGGATTGAGCCTGAGCGAGGCCCCAACGCTGCTCTTTGAATTTCATGGCAGTAAACAAGGTGTTGCAGAAGACGCTCAAATTGTGGGTGAAATTGTGAGCGACTTTGGTGGGTCTGAATTTAGCTGGAGCACCGAAGAGGGCGCGAGACGTAAATTGTGGCAAGCGCGACACAACGCCTACTGGGCAAGCTTGGTAGCGCATCCAGGACAGCG
>JBAXIG010000133.1:0-2754 GCA_037138535.1 Actinomycetes bacterium | reverse complement strand
GCAAGGTTACCGGAGCAGAAGCAAGGCTTTATGTCAACCCTGATTTGGCTCGATGAAACCACCTTTGACCTGCAGAAACGCGCCAGATCTCAATTCGAAACGAAGGCTTTTGGCTGGTAGAATTGAGTAACACCGGAAGATTTTCAGTGGCACCTCAGTGTTACGTTCGAAAGGCTCATGAATGACTTTCAAAGTCGGCGAAACCGTTGTTTATCCCCATCACGGAGCAGCTTTAATCGAGGCTATCGAGACCCGTACTATCAAAGGCGAGGAGAAGCTATACCTCGTTCTCAAAATAGCCCAAGGAGATCTCACTGTTCGGGTGCCGGCTGAAAATGTTGACCTTGTAGGTGTGCGCGATGTAGTGGGCAAAGAAGGCCTGGAGAAAGTTTTCTCAGTGCTTCGCCAGCCATACACCGAAGAGCCCACCAACTGGTCACGCCGTTACAAGGCCAATCTTGAGAAGCTGGCTTCCGGCGATGTCATTAAGGTTGCCGAAGTTGTTCGTGATCTTTTTCGTCGCGATAAGGAGAAGGGACTCTCCGCCGGAGAGAAGCGCATGCTTGCAAAGGCACGCCAGATCCTGATCAGCGAACTTGCCCTCGCCGAAAAGACAGATGAACTCAAGGCGGAGTCAATTCTCGACGAGGTTCTCGCCTCTTAATCCGATGAGAATCGCCGCGATCGTCCCGGCTGCGGGAAGCGGCGAGAGACTTGGCGCTTCGCTTCCTAAAGCATTAGTTGCTGTCGCCGGCCACTCCCTGATCTGCCGTGCCGTTGAAACCGTGGCGCAGTATGTAGATCTCATCGTTGTTGCGGCTCCTCATGGATATGAGAAACCAATCTCGGTGGCCGTAGAAAAATGGAGTGATCAAACTTCGGTCATCACTGGCGGCATTACACGTCGTGAAAGTGTTTCACTCGCTTTGGCAACACTCCCAGATGATGTGGATTACGTGCTAGTCCATGATGCGGCACGTTGTTTCACACCTGGATCTGTTTTTCTTGAGGTAATTCACGGCCTAAAAGGCGGAAACGAAGCAGTGGTCCCACTTCTCGGCATGGTCGACACCATTAAGCGAATTGATCAAAATAAATTTGTTGTGCGTACGGAAGATAGGAATTTTCTAGGAAGAGTGCAAACGCCTCAAGGATTTTCATTATCAACGTTAAGAGCAGCGCATGCCCGTGAATGCAGTGTTGAAGCCACCGACGATTCCATGATGGTAGAAGAGCTGGGAAGACCTGTGCTCACAGTGCTGGGCCATGATCTCTCAAGAAAAATTACCACTTCGGCCGATCTTGAGTGGGCCGAAGCCTTACTTGCAAGGAGAGCAAAATGAGAGTCGGAATCGGCGTAGATGTCCACCGTTTTTCGAGCGACGAGAAGCGCGAGCTCTGGCTAGGTGGACTTCTCTGGAGTGACGAAAGTGCACTCGAAGGGCACTCTGACAGCGATGTGGCCGCTCATGCCATCTGCGACGCCTTGCTCTCGGCCGCCGGCGCAGGAGATTTGGGAACGCACTTTGGTGTTGATCGTCTTGAGTGGAAAGGGGCTAGCGGGAGCCTGCTCCTTGCGGAAACCTTAAAGATCGTGCACGGCCTGGGATTTTCCGTAGGGAATGTCTCAGTGCAAATTATTGGCAACCGTCCACGAATTGCGCCTCGTCGAGTGGAGATGGAATCTGCGCTATCCGCGGCTATAGGAGGCGCCCCAGTAGCCGTCTCAGGTACGACAACCGATGGTTTGGGGCTTACCGGACGTGGCGAGGGTATCGCGGCAATTGCAACCGCATTAGTTAGTTAGTCTTACCCAGTGAGACTTTACGACACCGCTACTAGGCAAGAGAGCGACTTCCAGCCGCTCGTTGTAGGCGAAGTCTCTATCTATCTGTGTGGAGCGACTGTGCAATCCTCTCCGCATATTGGCCATATCCGTAGCGCTATCAATTTCGATTTGCTACGCCGCTGGCTAGAGCGTGGCCACGGATATCAAGTCACTTTCGTGCGCAACGTGACTGATATTGATGACAAGATTTTGCATAGCGCCGTTCATGAGGGCGCGCCTTGGTGGGCCATCGCGATGAAGTATGAACGCGAATTTAATGAAGCCTATGCTTCACTCAACTGCATCCCGCCGACTTATGAACCACGGGCAACGGGCCATATCACTCAGATGATCGAATTGATGTCGGTACTTATTGAACGTGGACATGCATATGCGCCCGGCAATGGGGATGTTTATTTAGAAGTCCGTTCACTACCTGAGTACCTCACGCTCTCGGGACAAAAGTTAGATGATCTGCAGTCGGCGGCCGATAGCGATAATCCAGACGAAATTAAGTACAAGAAAGATCCACGTGACTTCGCTCTTTGGAAAGCCGCAAAACCAGGAGATCCCTCTTGGCCAACTCCATGGGGTGCAGGTCGTCCTGGTTGGCACCTAGAGTGCAGTGCGATGGCCCACCAATACTTAGGCGAAACTTTCGATATTCACTGTGGTGGTTTGGATCTCATCTTCCCGCACCACGAAAACGAGATTGCGCAATCAAATGCTGCTGGGTATGGATTTGCGAAGCGATGGTTGCACAACGCATGGGTGACTACATCAGGTGAAAAAATGAGTAAGTCGCTCGGTAACTCACTTAAAGTCCACGAAATTCTCAAAACTGTGCGCCCCATTGAATTGCGTTGGTACCTAAACTCAGCTCATTACCGTTCGATGTTGGAATACTCACCAGATTCCCTTGCAGA
>JBAXIG010000132.1:0-2760 GCA_037138535.1 Actinomycetes bacterium | reverse complement strand
ACCTACTTGCCACCCTTGTGTTGGGAATCGCAGCCGCCGCACTTGCTCACGCGTTGTGACTCATGGGTGAATCAGGCAGGATTAGAAGATGAGTGCGAATAATCAGATGCCCTGTGATTTCTGCGGTCAACCCTATGACCCAGTCTCTACACGTTGGCTCTGCCCGCATTGCCACATGAAGACCAATTGCTGCGATGGTGCTCCGTGCGAAATTCCAGAAGTTTCAAAGAATGAGCAGCGCGCATGAAGACAGCTGACGTAGTTGTTATTGGCGCAGGTGTGGTTGGTAGTAGCTGTGCGCTGATCATGGCGGAGGCTGGTCTCAAAGTGATTGTCGTTGATCGCGGTCCGATTGCCGGCGGCACCACTGGAGCGGGTGAAGGCAACATTATGGTCTCCGATAAGGAAATCGTTCCCGAGATAGAACTAGCCGTGCGCTCGCGAGATATCTGGTTTGAAATTGCGGACCGGATCGGAAATAACTTTGAATTGCACGCCAAAGGCGGCATCGCACTCTCTCGCACGGATGCCGGCATGGCTGGCCTTCGAAAACTTGCCGCCCATCAGAGTGCACATGGAATTGAAACCATCGAAGTAGATGGCGCACGTTTGCGCGAATTAGAGCCACACATGAACCCCGATATTGAAACCGCAATTCACTACCCCGGCGACGGCCAGTGCCAACCGATGCTTTCAGCTGCGTACTTTTTGCGTACGGTGCGTCATCTCAAAGGTGAAGTGTGGCAACGTACCGAAGTGCTGGGATTTTCGAAAGATAAAGACGGAGCGATAACAGGTGTGCGTACTGCGCGCGAAGAGATCTCGACGCGATACGTAGTAAATGCCACTGGAACATGGGCAGGAGATATCGCGCGCCTTGCTGGCAGCGAACTCTCCATCATGCCAAGGCGCGGATTCATTCTGGTGACTACGCCAGCACCTAAACTGATTCATCACAAGGTCTACGACGCTGACTACGTGGCGAATGTGGCGAGTGATTCACCCGAGTTGCAATCCAGTGCAGTAGTTGAGGGTACCGAGAGTGGCACTATTCTGATTGGTGCATCACGAGAACGTATTGGTTTTGATTCGCGTATGAATATGGCCGCTCTTGAGCGATTAGCTAAGCAAGCCATCTCGGTCTTTCCGGTGCTCTCAAAATTAGAGTTGCTTCGCGTCTATCACGGATTTCGTCCCTACTCGCCAGATCATCTTCCAGTGATCGGTGAGGACGCGAATGTCAAAGGACTCTTCCACTGTGCCGGCCACGAAGGTGCGGGTATCGGAACTGCTCCTGGTTCGGGAGAGCTACTCACCGCGATGATTCTTGGAAAGCCGACGTTTATGGATGCCACCCCATTTCTGCCGTCACGATTCCAAGGTGTGGCATGAAAGTATTTGTGAATGGAGCAGAAATTGAAGCCACCGAGAGTGAAAACGTGGGCACGTTCTTACTTAAGCGTCGGCAACAAGTGCTTCGGAAGACGCGCTTCGAAGGTAATCCCCGCGGAATGTTTTGTGGCATCGGTGTCTGTTTCGATTGCATCGTGACGATCGACGGGATAGCTAATCAACGTGCATGTATTACCCAGTTGCGTGACGGTATGCGCATCGAGGTGACCTCATGAGTCGCACAATTATCGTGGGCGGTGGCCCAGCAGGTATGAGCGCAGCTGTCGAGATTGCCCGTGCCGGTGGAGATGCCGTCATCATCGATTCCAACCCCAGACTTGGTGGCCAATATTGGCGTCACGGTCCAGTGGCAAAGTTTTCACATGATGGGGAACGCTTCTTTACACTTCAAGATGAAATCTCCCGGCACCCAGAAATTGAAGTGCGTGGTGGATCGCAGGTCTGGCGCGCTTCTTATCAAGATGGAGTCGCCAGTGTCTGGCTCAATGATGGCACTTCGTTGACGAGTGAGACGCTGCTGATAGCCACTGGCGCGTACGACCGCTCATTACCTTTTCCTGGTTGGGATCTTCCGGGTTCCATGACCGCCGGCGGCGCACAAGCCCTCCTGAAAGCATCGGGTGCGTTACTTGGGCGTGCGGTATTTGTCGCGGGCACCGGACCATTCTTACTTCCAGTGGCCGCATCGCTAGTGGAAGCAGGAGTGAAGGTACTCGGCGTCTTAGAAGCAAACCGGGTGAATGGTTGGATTAACCATCTCGGAGCGGTCGACTTCAGCAAAATGAAAGACGCAGCGCGCTACTTCAAGATTCTTGCTGCTGCCAAAGTTCCCATCCGCATCGGCTACGCAATTATCGAAGCTCGAGGAGATGGCCACGTAGAAGAGGTTGTTATCGCTAAAGTCGATCGCAACTTTGCCGTGAAACCTGGAAGCATCGAAGTACATAAATGCGATGCCATCGCTACTGGATGGGGATTCACTCCTGATCTCACTCTTGCGCATTCACTCGGAGTTACCACCTACATTGATGCAATCGATAGATCTGTCGTGGTTCACGTTGATGCATTTCAGGAGACATCGCAACATGGCGTTTTTGCAGCGGGTGAATCCACTGGCGTAGGTGGCGTTGACCTTGCCCTCATCGAAGGACGTGTTGCGGGGATAGCGATTGCCGTGCAACGCGGGTTGATCTCTACAGTGGATGCAAAGAATCTAAGCGTGGGGTTAGCGCAAGAGCGCTCTAGGATCCGCAAGTTTGCGCAGGCGCTACTCAGCGTCTATAAGATTCGCGAGGGTTGGCGTTCTTGGTTTCGCCCCGAAACAATTATCTGCAGGTGCGAAGAAGT
>JBAXIG010000131.1:0-2771 GCA_037138535.1 Actinomycetes bacterium | reverse complement strand
AGCAGAGCGCGCACTCGCTGAAGAATTGATCCCGAAGAGAAGTGCGCTGTGGGCGAGTGCAACTATGGAGCTAGGAGCCCTCGTCTGCACGGCAAAGAAACCGAATTGCAGCGAGTGCCCACTTCGCGACACGTGCGCATGGCGAGCTGCTGGATACCCAACAGGCATACCGATGCGAACTCAAGGTAAGTGGCACGGGAGCGATCGACAATGTCGTGGCACCATCATGGCTGCTCTTCGACAAGGAGATTCCACTGTTTCGGAAATTTCATGGACAGACGAAGAGCAACTAGTTCGTTGTATTGCCGCACTGAAAGCAGAGAAGCTGCTCACCCAAGTGGGTAAGCAGCTCTCCTTGCCTTCATGATTAAAGACCCATTATTAAGCGGGGTCGCCGCTCTCTTCTAATGGTGCTGTGTCAGCTGGGCTATCTGGAGCGATCGCTTTGGGTTCGCCCTTGAAGGTGAAATTGCGCTCACTCTCTTCGCCCTCAACATCGACCACAATGATTTCGCCAGCCTTGATGTCACCGAAGAGAATCTTCTCGGAGAGCAAGTCTTCGATTTCACGTTGAATAGTGCGACGAAGCGGACGCGCTCCGAGGACTGGATCGTAACCACGTTCGGCTAGTAATTGTTTTGCTGCCGTGGTGAGCTCGATTCCCATGTCTTTATCCTTCAGACGCTCATCGAGGCGGCCAATCATCAAGTCGACGATAGTGACAATCTCATCTTGGGCGAGCTGATGGAAGACCACGATGTCATCGATGCGGTTAAGGAACTCTGGGCGGAAATGAGTCTTAAGTTCATCGCCGACCTTTGCCTTCATGCGCTCATAACTCGTTTGGGTATCGCCGACATTTGCAAAGCCGAGATTGAGACCCTTGGAGATATCCCGAGTACCAAGGTTGGTGGTCATGATGATGACGGTGTTCTTGAAGTCAACAGAACGACCATGGGCGTCCGTAAGGCGACCTTCTTCAAGTACTTGGAGAAGTGAGTTGAAGATATCCGGATGCGCCTTCTCGATTTCGTCGAAGAGCACTACCGAGAACGGCTTGCGGCGTACTTTCTCAGTGAGCTGTCCACCTTCGTCATAGCCCACATACCCTGGAGGCGAACCGAAAAGACGCGAGACGGTGTGCTTCTCTGAATACTCGCTCATGTCGAGCATGATGAGTGAATCTTCATCACCGAAGAGGAACTCTGCGAGCGTCTTAGAAAGTTCTGTCTTACCTACGCCTGAAGGACCGGCGAAGATAAACGAGCCACCTGGGCGCTTTGGATCTTTAAGACCAGCACGTGTGCGTCGAATGGCCTGTGAGAGCGCCTTAATAGCTTGCTCCTGGCCGATGACGCGCTTGTGAAGTTCAGTTTCCATGCGAAGCAGACGCGACGTCTCTTCTTCCGTGAGCTTGAAGACTGGGATACCGGTTGCAATGGCGAGAACTTCAGCAATGAGTTCCTCATTTACCTCAGCAACGACATCCATGTCGCCAGACTTCCATTGCTTTTCACGCTCAGTCTTTTCGAGAAGAAGGTTCTTCTCCTTATCGCGAAGCTGTGCGGCCTTTTCGAAGTCTTGGCCATCGATTGAGGACTCCTTTTCGCGACGTACGTTCGCAATGCGCTCATCGAACTCGCGGAGCTCAGGTGGAGCGGTCATGCGACGAATACGAAGACGCGAACCAGCTTCGTCAATGAGGTCGATCGCCTTGTCGGGCAGGAAGCGATCAGCGACGTAACGATCAGCCATGGTGGCCGCCGCTACTAAAGCGCCGTCTGTGATGGAAACCCGATGATGGGTTTCGTAACGATCACGAAGACCCTTCAAAATTTCGATGGTGTGAGCCACAGATGGCTCCTTTACCTGAATAGGTTGGAAACGACGCTCGAGAGCAGCATCCTTTTCGAGGTGCTTGCGATACTCATCAAGTGTGGTGGCGCCAATGGTCTGGAGTTCACCACGAGCAAGCATCGGCTTCAATATGCTCGCTGCGTCGATGGCTCCTTCAGCAGCACCGGCACCAACAAGCGTATGAATTTCGTCGATGAAAATAATGATGTCGCCGCGAGTGCGAATTTCTTTAAGAACTTTCTTGAGACGTTCTTCGAAATCTCCGCGGTAACGGCTTCCAGCGACAAGAGCACCGAGGTCGAGTGTGTAGAGCTGCTTATCTTTGAGCGTCTCTGGGACATCTCCCTTGATGATTGCTTGTGCAAGTCCTTCAACCACGGCCGTCTTACCAACACCAGGCTCACCAATAAGAACTGGATTGTTCTTGGTACGACGTGAGAGAACCTGCATCACGCGCTCGATCTCTTTTTCGCGACCGATGACGGGATCGAGTTTTCCTTCACGTGCTGCTTGGGTGAGGTTGCGACCGAATTGATCCAAGACAAGCGAAGTTGAAGCAGTACCTTCAGCTGGCCCACTCGAAGTTGTGGTCTCTTTCCCTTGGTAACCAGAGAGTAGTTGAATTACTTGTTGTCGCACGCGATTGAGATCGGCGCCCAGTTTGACGAGCACCTGCGCTGCAACACCTTCACCCTCGCGAATCAATCCAAGAAGGATGTGCTCGGTACCGATGTAGTTGTGACCAAGTTGGAGCGCTTCACGAAGAGAGAGTTCGAGTACCTTTTTGGCGCGCGGAGTGAAAGGGATGTGACCACTCGGCGCTTGTTGACCTTGCCCGATGATCTCTTCTACCTGTGCCCGCACGGCCTCTAATGAGATGCCGAGGGATTCAAGCCCCTTGGCGGCAACGCCCT
>JBAXIG010000130.1:0-2791 GCA_037138535.1 Actinomycetes bacterium | reverse complement strand
CGGGGTCTGCGATCGGGTTCTCGTTATTCACCAAGGGAAAGTGCAAGCGCAATTCACCGCCCCGTTCGATCAACAGCAAGTGGTAGCCGCCTTCTTTGGGCAAACGTCAGGAGTAAAGCATGATTGAGAAATTAAGAAGTTACGGAATCGTGGGCGTCTTCGGATTGCTCTTTGTGGTTCTCGCGATTTCCTCGCCCTCGTTCCTCTCGTGGCAGAACGCGGCGAACATCCTCGATCAGTCTTCGATTCTTTTCATTATGGCAACGGTCCTCACGCTCTGCATCATCGCTGGCATCTTCGATCTTTCCGTGGCCGCTACCGCTACGGCCTCAGCGATCATGACAGTGAATGCCATCAATGCCTTAGGAATGGTTCTTGGCATCATCGTGGGTGTGGGGTTTGGTGGTGTGCTCGGATTGCTCAATGGTCTGGGTATCGTCGGCACCAACGTGAACTCATTCATTGGAACCCTGGCCACCTCATTTGCTTTCCGAGGCCTTGGTCTCATCCTATGTAGTGGTGGCCTGGTGAGTATCACCAACAAAGACACGGCTATCGCGATGCGCAGCGCTTTTGAAGGAAAATTCCTCGGCATTAAGGGCGCTATCTATATCGCACTTATCTTCTCCGCAATCGTTGGAATATTTCTCTCCCGCACTATTTGGGGGCGGAATGTTTACGCAGTGGGCGGTAACGCGCAAGCGGCCTTCCTCGCAGGTATCCGAACCAATCGAATTCTCATCTCCTGCTACGTCATATCTGGAATTGGCGCAGGCCTTGCCGGCATGATCTATGCGGGACGATACGGATCTGGTGCGACGAACGCTTACTCGGACACCATCGCATTCACCGCTATCGCAGCTCCCGTAGTCGGTGGCGTTTCAGTATTCGGTGGATCAGGTTCGATCTGGCGCGGCATCCTCGGCATCCTTACCTTTGCTCTCATCGGTAACGGTTTGAACTTGCTCGGTGTCGACACCACCTACCAGCTCACTGCACTGGGTCTCTTGATCTTCGCTGCCGTTGCTGCAGATCAAGTCTTCCGTCGCTCACGAGGTTAGATAGAGGGGAGTCTCATGGCCAGTGTTCTGCTCTTTGATGAGGTAAACGGTAAGCGAGTTCTTGATTTCGCTGACATTGGTCTAGTAGCACCTGGTCCGGGTGAGGTTCGTTATCGCGTGGAAGCCTTCGCGCTTAATCGCGCAGACTTACTTTATCTATATGGCGCGCATTACTCAGTCGCTCATCTTCCTTCGCGCATCGGTCTCGAGGGGTGTGGCATCGTTGACGCGATCGGCAGCGGAGTCACTAAGTTTGCAGTCGGTGATCGCGTTACTTCCATACCTTTCAATAATGTGAGTTCTACAGATTGCAATGTGGCGGGGGAGTACGCCATCACTCCGGAACCTTTCCTGATGGCTGCACCTGCACGACTGACCTCAGAAGAGGCATGTTCTATCACCATGCAATATCTCACCGCCTACTACCCGATCGTGGAGATCGCGAAGATGGGACCGGGCCAATCGATCTTGGTCACTGGGGCATCGAGTAGCGCGGGCCTTGCAGCCATTCAGATCGCTAAATCCCTGGGCGTCGTAGTGATCGCGCAGACTCGTACTGGTGAGAAAGCATCAGCTATTCGCGCTGCCGGGGCAGATTTCGTGATCGCTTCTGAGAAAGAACAGCTCGCGGAGAAAATGCTCGAATACACCGGTGGTCGCGGGGTAGATGTTTCTTACGACCCACTCTCGGATGACTTCATCGGCACTTATATGGATGCGCTCGCCTATGGTTCACGGGTCTTCATGTATGGCACCCAATGTGGGCCGACGGTCACCTTTGATCTGGTGCAAGCGGTTCGGCGCCATGCCATCATCCATCCGTACTCGCTCTACAACCATGTCAATGATCCTGCTTCTCTTGAGCGCGGGATTGCCTGGCTCGCAGATGCCATCAACTCTGGAAAGTTCACACCCGTGATTGATACGGTTTTTCCGTGGAAGCGTGCGCTCGAGTCTTATGAGTACATGCAAGAGAACAAACACGTGGGAAAGATCGTGGTCTCACTCACCAAGTAAGAAGTGCTTTAACCCAGTGCTTTCTTCAAGGCGGCAAAGCGTCGATTCCAGATCTCCTGGGAGACCTTGGCATCTTGTGCAAAGAGTTCGGCAGCGTGATATGCACCTTCACTGATATGAAACTCGATGGGAACACCGGCAGCCTTGAGGCGCTCAGCAAGTTCGCGGTCTTCATCGAGAAAGAGATCGTGGGTGCCGACATCGATAAAGGTGGGTGGCAAACCTTCTAGATTCGTGGCCCGTGTAGGAGCTGCATAGGGTGAGATGTCATCGCGACCGTGTGCATCGCCGAGGTACCACGCCCATGATTCTAAGCTTGCCTTGCGATCCCAGATCCCAATGTCTGTAATAGCTATCGAAGATGGCGTGATGTGGCGATCATCAATCATGGGATATATCGCCATGAGGAAGCAGAAGCGTGGGGCGCTACGATCACGCATCATCATCGCAAGGCCAATGGCTAGTCCACCGCCAGCGCTGCCGCCATGGAGTGCAATACGCGTTGAATCAACATCCAATTCGGTCGCATGATCAAAGAGCCAGTTAGCAACCGTGTAGCAATCGTTGATAGCCGCCGGGAAGGGATGTTCTGGTGCGAGGCGATAGTTAATTGCGACGGTGAGTGCGCCACTTCGTTCGCAGAGGCTGGCAGCGTTGGCATCATCAGCTTCGATATTGCCCATCACCATGCCACCACCGTGAATGGTGAAGAT
>JBAXIG010000129.1:0-2832 GCA_037138535.1 Actinomycetes bacterium | reverse complement strand
CCACGGAATTAACGGCACGCTTGGCGGAGACATGTCAGCGCTGAAAAAGTACGTGCGTCGCACTAAGGAGTACCCAGGTTTTAAGAGAACAGATTTCAAATGGTCTGAAGCCAACAGTGAGCAATTTCCACGGCTAGCAATTCGAGTGAGAGATGAACTAGTGGCCTTTGGCAATCCTGGTGAATTAAAAGTCGATGAAAATGGCGTGGTGGGCGGTGGAGTTCACCTCAGGCCTAAGCAAGTAGACAAGCTTGTTGAAGAACGTGGCGATGAGGTGGTTTTCTTCGATGTTCGCAATGCATTCGAAGCCAAGATCGGCAAATTCAAGAACGCCATCATCCCAGACGTCACCACCAGTCGGGATTTTGTTGCTGAGATCGAGAGTGGAAAGTACGACCACTTGAAAGACAAGCCAATCGTTACTTATTGCACCGGTGGCATCCGCTGCGAAATTCTTACTTCGGTAATGAAGAACCGTGGATTTAATGAGGTCTACCAAATCAAGGGTGGCATTGTGCGATACGGCAAAGATCGCGGCGACGCCGGACTTTGGGAAGGCTCGCTGTATACCTTCGATGCGCGAATGGCTCTCGATTTCACTCCGGACGCGAAGGTAATAGGCGAATGCGAGAAGTGCGAAGCGCCGACTAAGGAGTTCTACAACTGCCATACTCCTACATGTCATCAGCTTGTGCTGCTTTGTGACACCTGTTCGCTAGAAGATCGAAATAAGACATGTATTCATGCGCCCGCTGCCCATGATTATGAGATGAGCCAATAACTTAAGATCGACGAAAGTTTATCTTCTTTCCAGCCATCACAACTTTGATTCTGGCGATCGCGCTCTTGCCCATTCCGTGTAAACCTTGTAAATCCTCTAGCGATATTTTTCGCAAATCAGAGACCTTATAAAGTTTCGCATCCACGAGTGCGCGACGGGCCGGAGAGGAGAGTCCTATTGCGCGCCACTCGCCATCAAGAGACGCGTACTTATCGAGGTTCGCCTCGCTCCCAGAGTCCACACCTTTTGGGAGTTTTTCCGGCTGCTTCTTTGCCATGCCTCTAGCGTAGAGGGTTGGCGAAACTCGCTCCTTTCCAAGAGCCAAGAGAGAGTCGTGCTCTATCTTTAATCCATGTCAGCGACCTCTAGCCGTGCGCTGCGCCATATGGCGTGGGCCAACCAGCGGGTCTACGCCTCGCTGGGCACTCTTCCTGACGAGTCACTCAACTCATACATTGTGAATCCGGAGTGGAGCGCCCAAAGAATCATTCAACACATCGTCTCTGGGGCGGATTGGTATGTGTACTGCCTTACGGGGGCAATTTGGAGTGAAGTCCCTACGCCTTCAGTAATTGCGGACGTACCGGCTTTAGCAAAGATGCTTGCTGAGTGTGATGCTGCAATCTTGTCACAAGCAGATTCGCCGGATGAATTTCTGACCATCAAAGAAGATGAGAAGAGCTGGCAGAACTTACGCTCGACTTTACTCGCACAGGCCGTTCATCATGCCACCGAACATCGCGCTCAGCTCATTGATGCGTTGGAGTCAAAGGGCTTTACTCCCATCAACCTAGATGACATCGACTTTTGGGCATTTGAAAAATTTGAGAGGGAATCCGCTAAGTAAGAACTAGATGGAGCGCAATGAGCAGAGCAGGCGTTAACGAGATCAGTCCTTATTTGCAAGCGCTCAAAGCCACCTGGATCGAAGTAGGAGACATCGAGAGCGCGCTGGATTTCTTCTTGCAGGCAATGGAGTACGACTTACTTGATCAAGGCCACCAAGCGAGCGAATTCGCCGACCTCTTCGGCCATACGGAGTCCCGACCCTGGGCGCTGCTCTCTGGTCCGGGTGAAACAACCGGTCAAGTGGTGATCTTCGCGGGTAACGCAAGAGCGAAGCACCCAGGGTTTCCACGAGGATGGGATTCCATCGAAGTGGTCACTTCAGAGCTAGATGAGGCTGCCAGACGCATTAAAGCATTTCCCGGAGTAGTGGAAGTGATCGCCCCCTTTAACGCTGACTTCTCCGAACAGCACAGCAACGTGCATCGCTCTGCTTGCTGGCTTATGCCATGGGGTAACCATGTGATGCTCACACAGGCAGTGTCGCAACCTGATGGACGGGATTTCCCAAACACATCAGCAAGCGTTGGTCGAACTTTTGAAATGCACCTTCGCACCACTGAGTACGAACGCGGACGTCATCTACTCCTCGATATTCTCAAGATGCCTCGATTAATGGATGTCGAACTCACTTCCGGACCATTCCATCTGGGCTGGGGACTCAGCGATGATCACTTGATACGAATGGTCTTCTGTAAGAGTGGCGGGCTCGGTACAGGAGGCGGCGCGATCGAATTGCAGGGACACCCGCAGGAGAAACTCCATCCAAGCGCAGGTATCGCTCGGGGAAGCACGCCCGGCGGCACCGCGCTAGTCACCTTTACGTGCAACGCACTAGACGAAGTGCACGCCCGAATTGCCACCGATGGTGGATTTGAGTGCACCGCAATTCACATTCTGGATGCAGGTCCGTTTGCCGGTAAGCGATCCTTCATTATCTGGACCGTTGAAGGCGCTCCACTTGAACTCGTTGAGGCTTAACCGCCTAACGTGAACGTTTAATTACTCGGGCAATGCCCCATTGAGTAACTTTCACCATGGCCTCAACAACGATCTCTGAACTCATCTTGCTCTTGCCGATCGTGCGTTCAATGAAAGTGATTGGTACTTCGCGCACTTTGGCACCCACGCGCAAAGCTTCTCGAGTCATCTCGATTTGAAAGCTATAGCCCTGCGAGCTGATGCCTTCGAGATTCATCTTGCGC
>JBAXIG010000128.1:0-2865 GCA_037138535.1 Actinomycetes bacterium | reverse complement strand
CGAGCCCAACGTTCGATTGCATTGCCCGCGGCGGCATAGCCAAAGACGGTGACAGAAATCGCAATTCCTGGAAAAATCGAAGTCCACCATTCATTAAGAATGATATTTGGAGCACCAGAGGCAATCATGATCCCCCACTCAGGTGTCGGTGGCCGCACACCTGCACCCACGAAGCTCAAACCAGCAGTGAGGAGAATTCCAAAACCAACAGTTACTGAAAGCTGCACAAGGGATGGTGCGAGCGAATTTCGAAGTACGTGACGCGTCGCAATTTGGAATTCTGAGTTTCCAGTGGCACGCGCTGCTTCAACGTAAGTACGAGTTCGTTGGGTTAAAACTTCGCTACGAGTGAGCCTCACAAAAATCGGCGTGTAAAGAAAAGCCAGCACGAAGATGAGGTTTACCACGTTTCTTCCCGTAAGCGTAACAAGCACCATCGCCAGAATAAACACGGGGAATGACTGCAAGATATCTGAAATTCGCATCACAATTTCAGAGAACCGTCCGGTGAAATAACCTGCGTACAATCCGATTCCAGTACCTAAGACTGCTGAGACAATTGCGGCCGTCACTGCAATTGCTACATCCACTCGTGGCGCAGCAAGTACTCGACTAAATACATCAAGCCCGGATCCGTCTGTGCCAAACCAGTGGTCCGCAGAGGGTGGCATCGAGAAGTCACCTACGGGTTCTTGCGGATCGAATGGTGCAAGGGAGTTACCAAAGACCGCCAAGAAGAGCGATCCAGCAATAATTATTAAGCCGATGAGCAGGAGTGGATCGATCTTACGCTTTTGCATCACTTGACCAAAATTCTTGGATCGATCTTCGCGAGCAACAGATCCAGGCCAAGATAGACAAAGAGCGAGATCACAGAAATGACGAGGATGACACCTTGCACTGCAGGAAAGTCGAGATTAAGGACCGCAGCGACTGAGTACTGTCCGAGACCATTGAGTGAGAAGACCGATTCAACCAGAACCGCGCCGCTGAGCATGAATCCAAAGAGAATACCGGTCAGCGTGATGATGGGAGCTAGCGCTGACCGGAGTGTAGATCTGCCAATCGACTTCTTCTCGAGTCCAGAGGCTTGTTGGTAAAGAATGAATTCGCTCGACAAGACTCGCGACATGCTTTGCTGGGTCATCTTCAATAGCGGACCTACGAGCAGAAAGGAGAGCGTGAGTACTGGAAGAACGAGGTGGCCGAGAGCACTCTTGAAAGCGGTGAAATCTCCAGCGATCAATGAATCAATAAGTACAAAGTTAGTAACTGCATCAGGGGCGGTCAACTCTGGATCAAGCATTCCCAGGGGTGCGGGTGCAATTCCCATTTTGAAATAGAAGACAAAGATAAAAATCAAACCCCACCAAAACTCCGGTTGTGCTCCTGCAAAAAGCCCATAACCGAAGACGCCTTTATCTAATTTGCCACCAGGCCGCCGGGCCGTTGCCATTCCGATAGGAATCGCAATCGCTAGGGCAACAATGAAGGAAGTCACAATTAATTGAATTGTGGTCGGCAAGGTGATCGCAATCTCCGAAAGCACAGTAGCTCCAGAGACCCACGATTTTCCCAGTGAACCGGTGAAGACTCCGTCACCATGAAAACCAAGAAAAGTAAGTAATTGCTGAAAGAGGCTCATATCAATCCCCAACGCGTGCCTTGCCTGCTTAATCGATTCAGGTGTTGGGTTCATTCCTACAATCCGAGAAACAGGATCAGCGGGCAAGGCACGTATTACAAAGAACACTGCAATAGTGATCCCCAAAGCTTGGAGTACACCTACTGCCAGCCTTCGTAATACGTACCTTCGCACCGCTGATCTCCTTAACTATTGATAACTGCTCAAACCTTCTTTAGATCTTGAGATCGAAGAAACGTACGCAGTTATCTGGATGCCACGTGATCCCCGAAAGCTTCGAAGAGTAGGCCCACTGAGTGGCGAACTCGACGACAGGTACCCAAGCAACATCCTTTGCAAGCTGTTCCTGAATAGTTGCTAAGCCAGCGTTGCGCTTCGCGGTATCAGGCTCAGTTGCAATCGCCTTGTAAGTGTCATCAACAATCTTGTTGGAATAGTTGTCCATGTTGTTGAGGCCACCCGTGATAAAGAAGAGGTAAGTCGCGTAACCGGCATCTACACCGATCGGCTTCTCTTGATCATTCACAGCGAATGGCAGATCGCGCTTTGTGAGCTGACGATCTCCGAATTGCGTTTGAGGCAGTGGATCAAGCTGAATATCTAGGCCAAGGGCCTTGAGATCTGCCTTGATCTGGGTCACGACTGGACCGAGAGTGGACTCTTTTTCAGCTACGTAAGTGAGCTTCAATGAACCATTATCGACATAGCCGGATTCCTTGAGGAGCGCCTTAGCCTTAGCAAGGTCGTAGGTGTATTGAGTCGAAGGCACCGAGTAGCCAGGGTAACTCGAAGGCACAAGGCTCTTCCACTTCTTCGCCTGACCGTAGTAGGCATTCTTAATCAACTTGTTGTAGTCAATGGCGTAAGCCACTGCTTGACGAAGCTTCACGTTGTCCCAAGGGGCAACTTTGAAGTTCATATTCAAGAAGAGCGACTCATTACCTACAACAGAACCAACAGAAACACCCTTAGCGCCCTTGAGGCTTGCGAACTCTTTTGGAGTGAGACGCTCGGTGAGTTGCGCAGCACCTGTGCGGATAGCTGCCAGACGGTTCGCAGATTGTGGGACCTTGCGGAGCACGATCTTCGCTACTGCTGGCTTGCCACCGTAGTAGTTGGCGTTTGCGGTAAGAACAAATTCGCTTCCCTTGGTCCACTTGGAAAGGCAGTAAGGACCGAATGAAGGAAGGTTCACCGTATTGGCGTAATCATGTGACCAA
>JBAXIG010000127.1:0-2874 GCA_037138535.1 Actinomycetes bacterium | reverse complement strand
CGCACGGCCTCTAATGAGATGCCGAGGGATTCAAGCCCCTTGGCGGCAACGCCCTCACCCTCGTGGATCAATCCCAGAAGGATGTGCTCGGTGCCGATGTAATTGTGATTGAGCATCCGGGCCTCTTCTTGGGCCAAGACGACAACTCTGCGGGCTCGATCTGTAAATCTCTCAAACATAGGTACTCCTCTTTCTCTCTCTCTTTAGCCTAACGCTCAGCGGTCAGAGTTACTTCCCGAGTTTCGCCACCTCGCTTAGTGAGCATTTTTTGGTGGCAAATGTCCTAATTAGGTAATATGTGCTAAACGTCAGACAAACCCGACTCTCTTCGGCGTTTCAAGTGGCGCCCATCACATAAAAACGGGAGAATTCATCGTCCAAATCCTTGGGTGCCGAAGTGGCGTCCCAGATGTTTTATCGTCAGAGAGAGAGTTTCCCATGCTGGATTTGTCAGACGGTCAATGGAGTTCAATGTTTAACATCTTCTCCTTTGGTCTCATTTCGATGTTGGCGTGCACTGTATTCACCCTCGTCTCACAGAGCCGAGTCCTCCCCAAGTACCGCGCTGCCCTGGTGATGTCTTCAATGGTCACCTTGATCGCTGGATATCACTACTGGAGAATTTTCAATTCATTCGAAGAAGCGTCGAAAGCGAACATGCTCACAATCGGCTCTGCGCAAGGCGCATTTAATGAGGCGTACCGCTACGTCGATTGGATTCTCACGGTTCCACTTCTGCTCGTTGAGGTAATTGCTGTTCTCGCTCTTGCTCGTGGAGCATCAAAGTCACTGATGACCCGACTCATACCTGCATCGGCGGCTATGATCGCGCTCGGCTACCCAGGCGAAATTTCTACCGTAACCAGTGAAAAGGTAATTTGGGGTGTCTTGTCGACACTTCCCTTCCTCTACATTCTTTACGTACTTTTCGTTGAGCTGACTAAGTCACTTGGTAACCAACCCGATGGAGTGGCGGCCACCGTTGGTCGACTTCGCCTCCTTCTCATTGGAACGTGGGGCGTTTATCCACTCTCTTACCTGATTCCAATGATCATTACGAATCCATCGGCGGAACAGGCGGCAGGACTCTTCACTGCACGGCAAGTGGGTTACACGGTTGCTGACGTGTTGGCAAAGTGTGTATTCGGTCTCACGATCTACAAGATTGCTCGCATGAAGTCGGCTGCAGAAGGTATGGCCGAGACTCACTAGTAAGTTCCACTGGTCACCAATAATTGGTCACCAATAATTGGTCACCAATGATGGGGAGAGTAGCCTGGCTACTCTCCCCATCATCATTTAAGGAGTACTTGTGAAGTTAAGTTATCTTCGAATGCTCGCATACGCACTGATTGCTGTGGGACTCATCAACTGGGATTACCAACGAGGGAAACCACAAGTCATCGCTCACAGCCTCATCATTATTCTTCCCGGAGTGATTTTGCTTCTCTCCACATTCATCAACCCGATTCGTAGGCTAGTAACTCTGCGGGCCTATGCAATTCTCTGGCTTGGTATCGCTCTCGTAACCCTTGTTTACGCCTTCCTAAACTGACGCAACAACTGACGCGACTCCGACTCACCCTTCATCTCGGCGAGTGAGGCAACTACTCCTTCGTGCTCCGCCAGCGCCCATACTCCGGGATCACGCGCTGCTAAATGCTGACTAGATGCATGCGGCTGTACTCGTCCCGGGATAAACCCCAGCCCAGCAACGCTCTGGCCGCGATCCGGTAGATAGGTGGTAGCTGCCAGCACCATGGCGCCCGCGCTTGCCCCCCAGATCGCCGGGAGGGTTGCTAAGTGCTCTTGCTCCGGCAGGAGCCGCTCAAGTAGGTGCCTAGGTGAACCGCCGGGCAAGACCAAGGCCTCGGCATCCATAAGATCTGTGATCCGCCGAGCCTTCCGACCAAGAGATGCAAAGTAGGCAATCGCATTCTCGGAGGTGAGCGCCGCACTCCGTTCGTGCTCGCTGGCACCAGGAAAGATGGTGATTTCTAAATCTGGGATGAGTGAGAGAAAGTACGCATCCATCTCTCGGCATTCATCCGCGAATTCGGCGCCACCCTGGATACAAATAATCATTACAAGTGTTTGATCATGCGGGAATTACCTAACGTGTTTGGTTTGACACTTTCAAGGTCCAAGAATTCGGCAATACCCGCGTCATACGAACGCAATAGTTGTTGATATACCTCGGGGGCAACAGGCGAACCTTCAATTTCCACAAATCCATGACGGCCAAAGAATTCTGTTTCAAAAGTGAGGCAAAAGATTCGAGATACGCCGATAGTGCGCGCGCGTTCGATAATTGTCTCGAGAATAACGTGACCCACTCCTTTTCCACGAAGAGCTTCATCGACGGCCACAGTGCGAACCTCGGCGAGATCCTCCCAAAGTACGTGGATCGCTCCGCAGCCCACAACTTTGCCATCTTGCTCAGCAACAAAGAATTCTTGGACAGCTTCGTAGAGTGTGACGGTCTCTTTGGAGAGCAGCCTTCCTGGAATTGCATAGAAATCTACGAGACCTCGAATAGCGGGGATATCTTTCGTGCGCGCTGGTCGAATAGTTAATGTCATGTTATTCCGGCTTCACTAACGGGAAGAGGATGGTTTCCCGAATACCCAGACCAGTGAGTGCCATCAGGAGTCGATCGACACCCATACCCATGCCTCCCATAGGTGGCATACCAAATTCCATGGCGCGCAAAAAGTCCTCATCAAGCTGCATCGCTTCGGCATCGCCCCTCGAGGCCAATAGCGACTGTTCGGTGAGTCGCTCGCGTTGAATGATGGGATCCACTAATTCTGAGTAGCCGGTGGCTAATTCAAAGCCATCGATATAGAGGTCCCACTTCTCGGCCACACCAGC
>JBAXIG010000126.1:0-2894 GCA_037138535.1 Actinomycetes bacterium | reverse complement strand
GGCGGCGAGATTTGAACTCGCGATGGGCTTGAGGCCCAAACCGCATTAGCAGTGCGGCGCCATAGACCGGGCTAGGCGACGCCTCCACGCGATCCGCCCCAAAACGCGAAGGATCTAGGGAAGAACGCTCTGTGAGGGTACCGTCTGGGGTAAAAGTAGAGCAAAGCGAAAGGTGTACCCGTGTCCTTCCATCCAGACCAGATCCGCTCCCAATACCCCGCCCTCCAAGATGGCGTGGCTTGGCTCGACGGCGCCGCCGGCACCCAAGTCCCCAATGGCGTGATTGAGGCCATTGCAGGCGCGTATCGCCATGGAATTGGTAATACGGGAGGTGCCTTCCCGGCCTCGCGTTACAGCGAAGAGATCCAGTGGGGAGCCCGAGAAGCAGTTGCCGACCTGGTCGGCGGTGTGGCCGAAGGTGTCTTCTTCGCCCAGAGTGCGACCACTATCACTTATCACATCAGTCGGACCCTGGCGCAGAGCTGGGTGCCTGGTGATGAAGTGATCGTCTCTCGTCTTGATCACGATTCAAATGTGCGTCCTTGGATTCAAGCCGCGGAGAGTGCCGGCGCCACAGTGCGTTGGGCAGAGATTGATTTAGAAACCGGAGATCTCCCCGCCGATCAATATAAAGAATTAGTGAACGGTCGCACCAAAGTGATTGCCGTGACCGCGGCGTCGAATGTGCTGGGTACGAAGCCCGATATTTCACGCATCGCCGAGATTGCGCATTCAGCCGGCGCATTCATTTACGTTGATGGTGTGCACGCTACTCCACACTTCCCTATTGATATCTATGCAATGTCTGCAGATTTTTATATGACGAGCGCCTACAAGTGGCAAGGACCGCACATCGCTGCACTTGCTGCAGATCCAAAACTTCTACAATCACTCATGCCACGTAAACTCGCCTCGTCGACACCTGACTCGCCCAACAAGTATGAGTTAGGCACGCCACCTTTTGCAGATCTCGCAGGAGTGAGCGCTGCAGTGGATCACATCGCAGGTTTAGAAGGTAGTAGCGGCACCCGACGCGAGCGCGTCACTGCCTCTATGACCGCCGTAGCTGCTTACCAAAAGGCGTTGGCAGCACACATGCTTGATTCGTTGCGCGCGATGCCAAAGGTGCATGTCATTGGAAAGTTGAAAGATAAGACACCCACTGCTTATTTTACAGTTGCTGGTTACGAGCCACTTGACGTAGCGCAGAAGCTCTCTGCGGGCGGTGTCAACGTGTGGAATGGCCATAACTACGCTTGGGAAGTCACCGAAGCGCTTGGTATACGCGATAAGGGAAGTGCAGTCCGCGCCGGCCTGAGCCTCTATAACAATGAAGCCGACGTGGAACGCTTACTAAAGATTGTGGGCGCTCTCTAACGCCATTCGTGACGTACGTGGCCGAGATGATCGCGCATGATCTTCTCGGCGAGCGGCGCATCCTTATTTTCGATGGCATGTAAGAGGAGGTTGTGCTCTTCGCTACTCTGCGCAAGTTCACCTTTTTCTGCAATCTGACGTAATCCAAAGAGCCTCGCCTGGCTGCGCAATTGCGCCACGGTCTCCACAAGTCGCTTATTGCCGGTCGCCTCGATTACTGCCAGATGGAATTGTCGATCTGCTTCGAGATACTCTTCGATCTTTCCGGCTGCGGCGTGCTGAGAAATGATGACCGCTAACTCACGTAAGTGGGAGAGTTGCTCGGGAGTCGCCGAGTTTGCCACCATGGCAACAGCTGGCGGCTCTAAGAGATCACGCATACTGGCGATCTCGTCGAGATCTTGCACGGAAGGCTCCACTACTCGAAAGCCTTTATTCTTCACCGGCTTGAGTAAGCCCTCTTTTACTAAATCGAGGAGCGCTTCTCGTACAGGAGTGACCGATACCGCGTATCGCTCGGCGAGCGCAGGAGCAGAGTGCACTTCACCGGGGGCCATGTGGCCCGCGATGATCGATGCACGCACTCCTGCCGCGACCTGTTCCTTGAGCGTGGGCTCAACGATTAACTTATTCATAGAAATTCTTAGAGTCCTTGATGCGGATGTAAATGGCTCTTTGGTGGAACGAAGGTCTCCTTGATGGAGCGTGCGCTCACCCAACGTAGCAAGTTCTGCGCTGAACCGGCTTTGTCATTCGTACCGGATGCACGTGCGCCACCAAATGGCTGTTGACCTACGACGGCGCCTGTGGGCTTGTCATTGATGTAGTAATTGCCAGCAGCAAATCGCAACGCCTCAGATGCATGATTGATCGCTTCACGATCTTGGGCAATGAATGCACCTGTGAGGGCGTACGGCGCGATTGATTCCATCTGCGTGAGCACCTTGTCGTAATCTGCATCGGGGTAGACGTAGATCGCAAGGAATGGCCCGAAGTACTCGTCGGTAAATACTTCGTGAGCGGGATCGGTGCACGTCACCAGTGTGGGCTCAACGAAGTAGCCGACGCTGTCATCACATGTACCGCCGGCAAGTACTTCGACCTTGGGATCGTTAGCTACTCGCTCGAGCACACCCTTGAGGCGTGCAAAGGCGCGATGATCAATGACTGCACCCATGAAGTTATCGAAATTAGCGGGATCACCCATTGAAAGATGATTGACAGCGCCTACGAGTGAGTCTTTTAGCTTGGGCCAAATTGAGGCTGGAACATATGCGCGTGAAGCTGCTGAACACTTCTGTCCTTGGTATTCAAAAGAGCCACGAATGAGTGCAGTACGCAGCACATCTACATCAGCACTGGGATGAGCAAAGACGAAGTCTTTCCCGCCGGTCTCACCGACAAGACGTGGATAGGTCTTGTAATTACTGATGTTCGCGCCCACTGTCTTCCATAGATGTTGGAAGACTCCGGTGGAGCCGGTGAAGTGAATACCTGCAAGATCTGGATGGGCAAGT
>JBAXIG010000125.1:0-2916 GCA_037138535.1 Actinomycetes bacterium | reverse complement strand
GGTCCCGAAGAAAACTTTGGTGCTCCTATTGCATCTGACAAGTAACGCCAGGGCTTAGGAAGTGGATCTTTATCTTTTAATTTCAGGAATTGGGCAAGTAGACCCTTGCTTCCCATCACTTTTGTGCAGGAAATTCCAAAAGCATTTATTTGATAGGTTCCTTTGGGGAATTGAACATTCGCAATTAACTGGTTGGTGGTGACTTTGTAATTTCCACAATTTGGTGTTTGAGGACCTGCGGCGGTAGCTGAATAAGTTGAAATAGGAATCAGGGCAACTGCCAGGGCAATCAATACCCCTGTTGCAAAACTACCCCTCATTCGCATTCCACAAGGGTAATGGGAAGAACATGCTGCAACAATGGCTGAAGTTTGCTCATCTAATCAACTCAAAAATTCGACAACACACCTGATCAGATAATTTCGTCACCAAGTGATGAGGCCAACCATGGTTTCGGTCGAAGCTTCTACCTGAATAATCCCTGATGTGGGAATCTTTGCATAATCTTGGGCTGCGAGTTCAACCATTGGCATGCGGATCTGGTAGAGCTCTGCAGAAACCAAAGCTCCAATTACCAAAATAGTGTCGCATTCCGTAAAAATCATCGCTACCGGGGCTTTCTTAGCCCTAATCAACTCTGCAAGAACTGCCGTAGCTGAACTTGATCCGCGTCCAGATGTCATCACAAGAACTCGATCGGCGACGCTCACACCACATTGCGGATGATGAACATCGATGATTACCCCATGATGGTCAACCCCGCCCCAGAAAGAGATGGGTTGGTCAAGTATTAAGACAGAGCCGGCGCCCTCCCCAGGATGCAGCGCCCGACCGCTGAGCCTCTTAGAACCAGAGAGCGTCATTACGCACCAACCTGCCCGCGCGTGCCGAAGCAACACATTCTTTGACCGATCCCAATATGGTGGCGATTCCTAAATTCCCCGGGGCATACCAGGCCCATTTGCCAGAATTTGTCATCACTGTCTTGATTTTAGGATTCAGCACCGGTGTCACATATGTGCAAGTGTCAGTGACGATGCGACCGCCAGCATCGCGCAACATTTGCGCATATCCCATTTCTTCGGCTCGTCCTAGTACGCCCCGACTCGTTGAAACATAAAAATCTATCGAGTCTGCAAACTTCTCACCGCTTTTCAATTCTTTGGCAAGTGCTTCAAATTCAGGTAGGGAAAAGTGCGGCGTGCCTAGGCTTACGGCATCAAGCTCATCCCCGACTGCGGTAGTAAGGCGATCTCGCGAGGCTCGTAACTGTTCGGTAGTAACTTTCATGGTTCCACAATTTTCCTGCACAACAGCTTCTAAATTTGGTGCCTCTGGGGTCACGCCAATAATGTGAAATAACCCAACCCCACCTGATGAAGCTGCAGTTGCTCCAAGACTCTTAAGGCGATCTTCAGTAAGACCTCCATCTGCTAGATCACCATGTAATCCGGTCATTGCAACCACCCGGCTGCCAGCAATATCACCGAGCAATGCACCCATGGCTGGCCAGGCGCTCTCTTGATCCAATAACTCGCGCGAGATAGCAGAAAAATCCATAACTAAAGATGCTTTCCTGCCTTGATCGGTATGGAGCCCGGCAAAGGGAACGCGACCCACTAGCGCTGCCGAAATATCTAGGAAATCTCCATATCGCTCTGTTCGTGCACCAAGAACTGAATTTGCAAAAACAATTGCATTGGATTCGGCCCAAGCGATTTGAGCACCGAAACCTGGCCGATGCCCAGTCTGGTAAGGAGCACAGGTCCACGTGGCTTCACATCCGAGAGCAAGGTGTGCATCCATGAGTCTTCGACTGTTGCCTAGGAATGCCCCATCCGCGCGAACTAAATCTGGATGCAATAGATCTAGAGAGCTAACATTTGTCGTTGTCCGAACCCTCACTTTGCCACCAAGTTTGACAAGAGCTTCGGTGTATTCAAGACCAGCAATACCGTGATACAGACAACCATCTGCATGTGCCGATTCAATTTCAATCAAACGCGTTGCTTGATTAGCCTTCGCTACCCCTACGACTAATCGCATGCTCATTGCAATCGCTGGTCCAAGGTCTCCGGCAAGCATTGCCTGCTCAAGTTCAGTGAGAATCAATCTTGAGTCAGTCACGAGCACACTCAGATTTCATAGGCGACAGACTACAGGGCCTCACCCTAGGTGTGGGCATGCCTCTGCTTTATGGGCTAGGAGTAAATTTACTTAAATCCACCGTAGATGAATTTTTTTATTGATTGACATATCAATGTTGGGATTGCGCTCATTGAAAGTGCCTCCAGGTCCACTATCGGCTTGCCCTGACTTTAGCGACGGAAGAGCCTTTTCAGTAGTAGCGAAATGCAAAGTGAGATTGTTGTGGTGAGTATGACTAAGACTGAGGTGACTAGAAGATTGCCGTCTTCCATGAAACGAGTGCCGACAACACCCACCAGCGCGCCAAAGAGAAGTGCGATCCTGTTATTTCGCAAAACCCTACGTATGAGTTTCATCGAACCAGCCGCTGGAAGGACCCGCTCAAATTACTTCTTTTTGTAGCCAACTGGGCATGAGGGGCTCGTTCCCGTTACTTTCTTTATTGTTTTACCTTTCACACAAGTGACAGTGATTTGCTTCGCGGTAGATTTTTTCGCAACAGTCGATGGAGTTGCTTCTTTTGCAACGGTCGATGGAGTTGCTTCTTTTGCAACGGCCGATGGAGTTGTTCCTTGGGAAGTGGCTGCCCCGCTCGTCGGCTTTGCTTCCACAGCTATCGCCTGGCTCAACTTCACCCGAATGGTCGGCGAAGAGAAGGTGAAATTCTTCGCACTGAGATAGAGCCACTCACGAGCTGCATCTTCTCGCAGTGATTCGGTGGCAATATCTTGCGTTGAACCATCTGTGGAAACAACTGAAATTTTTGCC
>JBAXIG010000124.1:0-3000 GCA_037138535.1 Actinomycetes bacterium | reverse complement strand
TCCGGAACCGACCAACCCAGCGAGCGCCACGATCTCTCCGGCGCCTACCGTGAAAGAAATGTCAGCGAACTGCACGCCGCGAGTGAGACCGTTAACTTCTAACACGGGTGCTGGTGAGTTCGGTGGGGTCTTAACCGGAAAAGCCTCGCCAGCTTTACGCCCGGTCATAGCCTCAACAAGTGAGTCGTGTGTTTCATCTGATGGCTTGGAAGTTCTAATTATTTTTCCATCGCGCATGATAGTGATGGCATCAGAAACATCGAGCACGTCACCCAAGAAGTGTGATACGAAGATAACGGTCTTCCCTTGATTGCGCAGTGAGCGCATGACGTCCTTGAGTACCGCCGTCTCTTCGACCGAAAGACGCGCAGTAGGCTCATCCATCACAATCACTTCGGCATTTCGGGCAAGTGCTCTCAGAATTTCTACCTTCTGCTGATCGCCAATCGAGAGCGCCGAGACGGGCCGGTCATTAGGAACGGTGATCCCAGATGTCTTCGTTAATTCTTCGAAGCGATCTTTGATAATTCCACGCCGCACCCATGGGCCCGCATGATCTTCAATTCCTAGATACACATTGTCGGCAGCGCTGCGCGAAGGAACAAGTGAAAGTTCCTGGGCGATGATGGTGATGCCCCGAGAAAGAGCTTCGCGGGGCGAGCCGATTGTGACGGCTTGCCCTGCGAGCTCAACTTCCCCAGAATCGAGTTGGTAAACGCCGGAAAGAATCTTTCCGAGTGTCGCTTTACCAGCTCCGTTCTCTCCAATGAGAGAGTGAATGGCGCCAGAAGCGATCTTGAGGTTCACGTTATCTAGCGCGATAGTCGCGCCAAAACGCTTGCTTACGCTACGAACCTCAAGATCCACTTCGGCATCATTCCGTTCTTTTTAGCAGGTTCTATTCTGCGGTTGAAATTATCCAGCCCACTCTGCAGTGAACTTGTCAACGTTCTCCTTGGTCATCAAAGCCTCATCAGGAACAGCCGTCGCTGGATCAATTCCACCAGTCATCTTGCCGTTCTTGAGAGCTTCCACCATGGCGTTCATCAACAGCTTGCCTTCAGTTGCGGGAGCGCCGAAGACGCCACCGAACCAAGTACCAGCCTTGACACCATCGACTGCTGCTTGTGATCCACCGAGACCGATGAGCTTGGCAGTCTTGCCAGCATCAGTAAGGGCGAGGATCGCACCTTGCATTGACTGATCAGAGCCGATAACTACATCGAACTTCTTGGTCTTTTGCATGATGTCAGCAAGCGACTTCTGCGCAACGTCTGGGCCGAGGTACTTGCCTTCGCCTTCAGCAACAACCTTGATTGCTGGGTTTGCAGAAATTACTGAGTCAAAGCCTTGCTTGAGAGCATTGTCCAAAGGAATACCCTTGATGCCGTAGAGGTAAACGACGTTGCAAGGATTGAGACCTTCGCAAGCCTTGAGTGTGAGCTTGCCAAGACGCTCGCCTGAGCGAAGTGGGGCGGCAAGAACAGATACCGAAGGACCTTCAAATTGAGGATCCGAAGTATCAAGCTTGGTGCCGACGATCTGGTTCAAGATACCGACCTTGAGGCCCTTTGCGATGGCTGCTTGAAGATCAGGAATGACTCCCGCACCGTCGACAGAAGCGATGATGATCGCCTTGTACTTACCGGAAGCGATGATGTCCTGAATTTGCTTGCCTTGCTCGCCTGGCTTGAACTGAGCGTCAAACTCGGTGATCACCATGTTGTTAGCGGCGGCGATGGTATCCATTTCCTTCTTAGATGCCTGCAACCAAGTATTTGCTGAGCTAGCCGAGAGATACGCAATCTCGGTTGCTGGCTCGGCTGGGGCAGCTGCTGCTTCGCTCGATGAGCTAGAACTGCTGCAACCGGTAAGAGCAAGTGCTGCGATAACACCGCTTACTGCAACCATGCCGATTAAACGGCGGGTTGAACGTGCCATTTCTCCTCCTTAACGGGCGCCCAAGCGGGCGCATTCCAGGGATGTTCCAACGTATAGGTTATGAGTCCAAAGAGAGTCGGGATAGGGGCAATTCGCCCAAATTTGAGCCTATTCATGGGCTAGGCGCACATTTTCAGGGAGAAGTGGACCTTGGAACGCCTAGAAGCGCTTCAACTTAACCACTCGGCAGGCCAATTGGACCGCCAGGCGCTCGTCGGGATCATCCAAGTTCACGGTCAAGAGAGCGCGAATCTTCTCAATTCGGTTCAGGACGGTATTGCGATGGATCCCGAGGCGAGCGGCAGTCTCGGTGGGAGATGATTGGTTATCGAGGTAGCTCTCTAGGGTGAGAATTAATTCCCCGTCATGATCGGCTTCAAGGGCGTTGGCTAAGAGAGTTTGCGCAAACTCTGCAAAATTATCTGAGGCATACCACCCCAACAAAATGCGCCGCACGCCCATCTCATCGATATGTTGCACCGCCGTTGACTGCCCACCGGCCTGCGCGATAGTGCACGCCTCTTTAGCTTCGGCCAAACTTGTGCGCAGACCCAACACTCCTTGATAAGGGCGGCCAATTCCCATATGCAAGCGGATTCCAGGTGATGTAGGAATCAACCTACTCAATGCCGAACTGAGATTTTCTACGATGATTGCGTACGACTTCGATTGAGGTTCATCTTTTTCCACAAACCAACCAGACCAACCATCCGGACGTTCGATGATGGGACCCTTCACACCCACCGCTTGGAGCGCACGACTTAACTCATCAGAACCATTGAGAATACGTTGCGGATCCACCTCACCAGAGACTTGAAGATGAAATGCGGTACACCAACCATCTACTTGCCAACCTAAGATTCCGAGTTGCTCGGTAAGCGTTGGCTCTATCCGATCTTTCGTCGCGGTGATTGCGTTGAGAATTCCAAGCCTGAAGCGCGCATCGCGTTCTCGTTCAAGGCGATCAGCGACCAAGATGGTGGCAATAAACCACGATGCAACGGCGAGCACTTCACTTGCCGACGATGAACGACTCGGCGATGGCGATTTAAGTCGAAG
>JBAXIG010000123.1:0-3105 GCA_037138535.1 Actinomycetes bacterium | reverse complement strand
TTTGCCGAACCACCATCAGTAGAGCATTGGATTCTGCGTTAATTCTAAAAATTAGCTACGCACTCCAGGAGCAACCGTGATCTCAATACTTCCCAAACCTTTCGCTGGAGAAGTTGATTTATAGTTCCAAGCCCCCAAAGTACATTCACTATCTAAATCGACTCTAGTTTCGCCAGAAATACGTGCGAGAAAAACATTTCCTTGGCGACGCTCTATATATAGCGATGCTTGGTCGTTAAATTTCTCCAGATCGCCGGTCAAAAGATCTACCACCTTTTGTGGGCCCACAAAATCTGCCTCTGAGGCGTCAATATCCTCATCACTGAATGTTCTAACTTGCAGGGTTGGAACCTTTCTGAACGCGAAAAGACAACACTGGTGCTTTACACCTCTGGACTCACAATGGAGGAGGTAGGGAACCGAATGGGCGTTGCCACTAGTACCGCCAGCGAATATGTTGACCGAGTCCGTGCAAAATTCAGGGCAGAAGGCAAGAGTGCGAAGACAAAAGTGGATCTACTCAAAATTGCACAAGTATTAGGCCTCGCCTAAGTGGTGCGGGCGAGTTTGGAACTTACCAGCCGGTTAAGACTGACGTTCTCTTCGGCGGCCTCCAAAACTAGGGCACGATGCACGAGCGAAGGAATCCGAACCTTGAACTCGCCACTGTAGGAACGGTCAGCTAGCGGAGTTGGAATGGTCTCACCGGACTGCTTCAGGTCTTTAACTACTCCTCGTACACACTTTTGAATACCTTCGAGCGCGAGTACTTGACTGGGTGCAAGCCAGGAGAGCGAAGGGAATTCTGCTACTAAGCCTACGAATTCTTCATCGGTCGGCGACCAAGTGATTCGATACGTGTAATGCTCAATCTTGACCATCATTCTCCTTTCGTAACTGAGAGAGTGCGGCCAAAACTTGGCGAACTTGATACGCCTTCGCGCGCCCACTCGAGTTCTGAATATTAATTCGTGGATCTCCCTGCCATGGTGTCTTAAAGATCATGTGACTCCCGCCAGAATGCCGTGGCGTTCCAAAGAAGTATTCGCACACTTTCCTCAGTTCTGCGAAAGCGACCCCCGATGGGTTCACTTTCATCTTTAGCAATATCTCAGCGATAGAGGGCATGCCGCATGGTGTCATTATTGACACCACGAGAATAGCGGCAAATCTGCTGCTGTGGAAAGCCAAGGGCTGAGAAAACGAGGGGCATAGAAAAAGGGTGGGTCCCGAAGAACCCACCCTTGGTGGCGGATCCAGGATTCGAACCTGGGTAGACGTAAGTCGACGGATTTACAGTCCGCTCCCATTGGCCGCTCGGGCAATCCGCCTTGAGCAGAGGAAACCTTACCCTGACCAGAGGGTGGCTCGCTCCCGCGTTTCGCCCCGCTTTCAGCCCTGCTTGCCTGGCTGCGCCCATCCCCCGTCACCTTAAACGACCGGCTCTTAGATAGGGTGTCCTTTATGGCTGATAGTTCATTCGACATCGTTTCCAAGGTCGACAAAATGGAGGTTGACAACGCCCTCAACCAGACCCAGCGTGAGCTGGCCACCCGATTCGACTTCAAAAACACCGGAGCCAAGATTGAATGGTCGGGCGAAAAGATCGCCATGGAGGCTGAGAGCGAAGATCGCGTCAAGGCCGCTCTCGATGTATTTAAAGAGAAGCTGATCAAGCGAAGTGTCTCTCTCAAATCAATCGATGCTGGTGAGCCGCAACAGTCCGGCAAGATCTACAAAATTTCGGCCGAACTCAAGCAAGGCATCACGCAGGAGAACGCCAAAAAAGTTGCCAAGCTGATTCGCGACGATGGTCCGAAATCAATCAAGTCACAGATTCAAGGTGACGAACTCCGCGTCTCCAGTAAATCACGCGACGATTTACAAGAAGTGATTGCACTTGTCAAAGGTCACGATTGGGATTTCGCAGTCCAATTCGATAACTACCGCTAAAACTTTCTCATTACTGAGCGCGCGTTAATTTTAAGTATTGCCGATCTCTTCTAAACGCCTCATTCGTTCTGCCATTCGAAAAGGGCTGCACTCTTTACTCCGTTGAAGTACTTACCGTGAATCAACTCTGCTCTTTCTTCTCTGACCGAACCGCGCGTGGAAGGGCGCCTTCGAGTCCGGCTATTTGGTAAACCAAATTTTGCCGTGCTCCATTCCCACTCGCACCTTCTTTCAAGACATTCTCAGCATCAGGGGCCCAGAAAAGGGCATCGTGTGGGCAAGCATCAACACAGATGCCACAGAACATACAAAGACCATAATCCACTTCGAATTTATCGAGAATGTTCACTTTGATCGGCCGCCGACCGCCCTCTTCCCGCTCTTCCTGATGGGCATCCAAAGTGATGCACCACGTCGGACATTCACGCACACAGATCATGCACGAAGTGCAAGCACTTGCGTCGAGGGCAAGTTCGGCGCGGAGTGGATTCTCCATCACTGCCCTCCCTTGATTCCGACAGGGCTGAAGCGGGTGCGTCCGGAAGGATCTGCAAATCCTGGCCACTCCTTTTCACTTCGTCTTGTGAGCGGGAGTTCGGCGAGCGCGGCAATTTCCTTCTCACACCAGAACGCTCCGAGCCAAAGATGCGAGAGCGTAGGCAGCGGCGCGTGCGTTCGAGTGGCGATTACTGCTCGCTCACCGGTCACTGAATTACTTACGATTAACCAAACTTCTTTCTCATTCCCAGCGAGTGCACGCGCTCCCAACTGATCAAAGAAGTCATACCCGGCAGATTTCAATTCTGCGGCGCTCACTTCCCACATTGCTTCACTCACCCGCTTCACGCGCGCACCACCGCGAGGGCATTCGAGATGGCTTGGGGCGATGGTGGGCAGCCAGCGATAAAGAGGTCGGGCTCGATACCCATTTCAGCAAGCCCTGGGATGACGGTGGGCGAATCCCAGTAAGGGCCACCGCTGGTGGCACAAGCCCCTACGGCCACGATCCGGTGGGGCAACTCCGGTAGATACGCCTGGAATTGCGCGACTGCTCTTTGAATCTGCGCGCCCAGGGTGGTGGTTAAGGTGCCGCTCACCAGCAGCAGCACCTCGCTAGGAGAGCTCAGGATCTCTCGGCAAGCGGCCCGAAAG
>JBAXIG010000122.1:0-3209 GCA_037138535.1 Actinomycetes bacterium | reverse complement strand
GGCCATGCTGGATCAAGGAGAGTGATGAAGAGTTGACGATGAAGGCGATCCATTTGGTCGTCGTCACGTTCAACTTGGAGCGCGCCTTCGATATCGCGGTCTCTGATCACAAGTGCAGTCTTATTTACTAGGTCGCTGGCTACCCGACCCATTTCGAGGATGGTCATTTGTAGTTCAACGGGAACCGCACAAGCGGGGAAACGCATGCGCGCGGCCTTGGCGATATGTGCCGCAAGGTCGCCCATGCGTTCCAGGTCTGCACTCATGCGAAGTGAGGTGACCAAGAGGCGGAGGTCAGTTGCTACTGGAGCTTGCCTGGCCATGAGATCAACAGTGTGGTGATCTAATTCATGTTGCACAGTATCGATAGCACCGTCAGCCGCGATCACCTCTTCGGCGAGTGCTCTATCTGACTCGAGAAGCGACTTCGAGGCGCGCACGATGGCGTTATCCACCATGGCCGCCATTGAAACCAGGGTAGCGCTTACGGCGTCTAGATCGTCATGATAGGCATCTCGCATATGGATGAGAATATCTTGCTCAACGGGGGTAGGCGTCCATTTATCTGAACATCTCGTAACTTTTTGATGAACAGGCGGTGAGCGGAGACCCTATGTCGAATTCCCGCCGTGGGGCGATCTACGATGGGCACATGGCGCGATTGTTTGGTAGGGCGGTCGAGCAAGTTCCCGCGACTCCAGATCTTCGACTCTCTGCCGTGGTAAGCCGGATCCTCTCCCTGGTTCCTGAGAGTGCTTTGATCATTGCTCCTGGCGAGAAAGTTCTACTGGCAAGTGCTTCAGCCCGCGCACTTGGAATCGTGCGCGATGAGAAACTCGTGGGTGAAGAGTTGGTGACCTTGGTGCGCCATGCTCGAAAAGATGTTGAACTTGTAGAGTCTCGGGTGGAGTTCAAACGCGGACGACTGGGCTCCGGAACATTTGAATTACTCGTGCGCGCCCTGCTGATACCTGAACTTGGCAGTGGAACAGTCTTAGTTCTTATCGCCGACGAAAGTGAATTCCGGCTGGTAGATGAAGTTCGCCGCGACTTTGTAGCAAATATTTCACACGAGTTAAAGACCCCGATCGGTGCGCTCTCGATCCTCGCTGAAGCGATTGTGGAAGCGAGTGATGATCCGGATGCAGTCAAACGATTTGCAGAACGGATGGGCACTGAAGCAGTGCGGCTTGGCGATCTGGTGCAAGAGATTATCGATCTTTCTAGGCTTCAAAGCCAAGATCCGCTAACCCATGCCAGTTTCGTGCTCTTAGAGAATGTATTGAACATGGCGCTAGATAGAACTAAGTTATCGGCCCAAAAGCGAGATATCACAGTGGTGCCTTCAAGTGCAGGTGGTTTGGGAGTGATGGGAAATCAGGAGCAACTCACGACTGCGCTCACGAATCTCATTAATAATGCAATTGCTTATAGTCCGGATCATACGAGCGTCGGAATCGGCATTGAATCCCAAGAAGACATCGTGGAAATCGCAGTGAGCGATCAGGGCATCGGAATATCCGAAGCAGATATTGAACGAATCTTCGAACGTTTCTACCGAGTTGACCCTGCACGCTCGCGAGCAACTGGTGGAACTGGCTTAGGTTTGGCCATCGTAAAACACATTGTTACTAATCATGGTGGAGATGTACGCGTCTGGAGCATGGAAGGCTCTGGAAGCACTTTTACTCTCCGCCTCCCACTCGCAAGCAATAGTCAGGAATCCGAATGACACGCATCCTTGTAGTAGAAGACGAAGCTTCGTTCTCAGAAGCACTTGCGTACTTATTAACAAAAGAGGGTTTCGAAGTCTCAGTCGCCGAGAATGGTGCAGACGCCATTACCGAATTTGCTCGTAATGGTGCCGATCTGGTGTTGCTTGACCTTATGCTTCCAGGTCTTTCGGGGGTCGAAGTCTGCAGGCAGATAAGAAGTTATTCCCAAGTTCCCATCATCATGCTCACTGCGAAAGATGACGAAGTAGATAAAGTTGTTGGACTTGAAATCGGTGCAGATGATTACGTCACTAAGCCATATAAGTCACGCGAACTCGTCGCCCGCATTCGCGCGGTGCTTCGTCGCCAAGGAAACAGCGAAGAAGTCTCCGAGAGCGTACTCACGGCTGGAGGTGTGAGCATGGACGTCGAACGGCACATGGTTTCGGTGCGTGGCGCCAACGTGGCATTGCCACTTAAGGAATTCGAACTCCTAGAGATGCTTCTTCGAAATGCCGGAAGAGTCCTTACTCGTGGTCAGCTGATTGATCGTATTTGGGGAAGCAATTATGTAGGCGATACCAAGACGCTAGACGTTCACATCAAACGAATTCGCGCAAAGATTGAAGAGGATCCAGCCGATCCAAGCATTATTACAACAGTGCGTGGGCTTGGATATAAGTACGAGTCTTAAAACTAGGGAGCAGTGACCGCAGCGAACTCTTCGTTATTCTCACGGACGAGTGCAGTCACCGTAAGGTCACCAGCGATTTCAAATGAGAATGTCACAGTTACATTTGAACCGGGTTTCACTCCCAACGCAGTAACAACAGCGGATGCATTTGATGCTGGACCAGAGAAGGTGACAGGGGCATTCACTGGCAATGTGGGTGCTGCAGGAGTCAAAGTTGCAGCTTTGTTGTTGATGACGACTCCGGTAAGTCGATCTGGCGCACCAAAGGTTGTTGTGGTGGCATCACTTGGATCCACCAAGGTAGCCGAGAGGATTCCATCGCCTGCGGCATTAGCTACGACAACAACGTTCCGTACCTGAATTGTGGAACTTTCGCCTTGCACGCCATCGGTAGGCGTGTACATTTGCGCAGTTTGCGCGTTCTGTCCGGCACCGCACGCGGTGAGCAGAAGTAACGATGAAACGAGGACCAGGGCGCGCATGCTCTTCACTAACTACTCCTTTTAAGGGGCCAAGCGGGAGCTTCGCCTTCGGTACAGGAAGTAAGGTTACCGGAGCAGAAGCAGGGCTTTATGTCAACCCTGATTTGGCTTGATGAAACCACCTCTGACCTGCAGAGACGAGCCAGATCTCAATTCGAATTGAGGGCTTTTGGCTGGTAGAATTGAGTAACAACGGAAGAGTTTCAGTGGCACCGAAGTGATACGTTCGAAAGGCTCCTGAATGATTTTCAAAGTCAGCTAAACCGTTGTTTATCCTCATAACGGAGGAGCTTTAATCGAGGCTGTCATTACCTGCAA
>JBAXIG010000121.1:0-3329 GCA_037138535.1 Actinomycetes bacterium | reverse complement strand
TAGCACGAGTGATCCGCGATGCGATCGAAAGCGACTCTCCTCGAACTCGCTACTTAGTGGGCAAAGGAACTGGCGCAATCCCCTACGTGCGTCTTCTACCCGCCAAAATGATTGATGCATTCGTAGCAATCACTTTCGGACTCAAGGCGCCACCACTGCTCATGCGCCTACTCACCAAACGATCAACTCGAGGATGACATGTTTCTAGAGAAGGTCTATCCCCCACCAATCTCATGGTTTCTCACGCTGATTTTCGGGTTCGCTATGGGTCTAGTTTTTGGCGCACCATTCGGTGTCACCGCGGGCATGATCGGCGGATTGCTGGCGGCCGGTTTAGTGAGTTTCTCGCTTTGGCGTTCTATCTTTGAAATTAGCATTGACGGCGAGATGCTCATTGCCGAAGGAAACGAAATCCCGCGGGCACAAATCACGCTCTGCACTCCACTAGACCGGGAAGCGACTCGCTCGACGCTGGGACCGAAGGCAGATCCAGCGGCCCTCATCATCATGCGAGGCTGGGTGCACACTGCAGTGAAATTGGATATCGCAGATCCAGAGAAAAAACGACCCTACATATTCATCTCGACCAGGCAATCAGACACGATCGCGGATCTGCTCAACAAAAAAGGGTGACTGAGAAAGTTACGCGCACTCGCTACAAACTGCAGTAACGCCTTCGCCCTTTGCGAGTTGCGTGCGGTGGTGAACAAGGAAGCAGCGTGAACAAGTGAATTCATCTGCCTGTTTCGGCAGCACTCGAACGGTAAGTTCCTCGCCAGAAAGATCCGCTCCTGGCAGTTCGAGCGTTTCAGCAAGTTCGGCTTCGTCTACATCGACTTGACCAGATTGCGCCTCCGCCCGACGCGCCTTTAACTCCTCAATCGATTCCTCGGTGAGTTCGTCATCGGTCTTTCGCGGGGTGTCGTAATCGGTGGCCATCATCAACTCCTTCACATCAACTTCTCTTCAAAAATGCCTGAACGCGCGAATCATGCCTCTTTTTCGCTCCCCAAATGGCCAAAATGGCTGTGAATCTCGCGAGAATCCCATAAATATGCGTGATCTCACTCTCATTCGACCTCGTGGTTGGCCTCGGAGACCCCCGATCGGGGGGCTAACCTCCTCATATGCCTATTTACGCCCTCGGCGGCCTCATCCCCCAAATCCATGAATCCGCCTACGTACACCCCGATGCCGTCATCATTGGAAGCGTAGTGATCGGTTCAGATTCCACCGTGTGGCCTGGGGCAGTTCTGCGAGGGGACACGGGAGTTATCACGGTGGGTTCGAGAACAAACATTCAAGACGGAGCGGTCATTCACACCCACACTAAGCACGTCACAACGATTGGTGATGACGTTGTGATTGGGCATAACGTGCATATTGAAGGCGCGACCATTGGGAATGCGTCTCTTATCGGTTCAGGCTCGACCGTATTACAAGGAAGTACAGTCGGTTTCAATGCACTAGTGGGGGCACAAGCATTAGTGCCACCAAACACGACTGTCCCGGATTACGCCAAAGCTTTGGGGGTCCCCGCAAAATTAATACTCAATTCGGTTGAACCTGGGTTTGGCAGCCCAAATGCTCAGTTTTACGTAGCTGCCGGCAAGAAATATGCCAAAGAACTCCGCCTGATCAAAGATTAAGGCAGTTCAGTAAGCAAGGTGAGAATGCGTTGTTCTATCTCATCGCGGATGGGTCGCACCGATTCGACGCCTTGACCGGCGGGATCATCTAACTTCCAATCGAGATATCGCTTGCCTGGATAGAACGGGCAGGCATCACCGCATCCCATCGTGATAACTACATCGCTCTCCTGCACCGCCTCGTTGGTGAGAACCTTAGGTACTTCGGCAGAGATATCTATGCCCACTTCAAGCATCGCCTCGACAACTGCTGCATTAATGGAGTTTGCAGGAGCCGACCCGGCGGAAAGCACTTCGACGCGCACACCTCCATGGTGTTTGAGGAATGCTGCCGCCATTTGCGAACGCCCAGCGTTATGTACGCAGACAAAAAGAACGGTTGAACTCACATCGCACCCCTTCGGCGGCGGGCGCGCGCTTCAACAAGCGCCCATATCCCTACAGTCAACAGTACGAGCAACACAATTGAGAGTTGCTTTACGTGAAGAGCAGAGGGACTCTTCTGCGTCGACGCATCCGAGTTGTCTACGCCTTTGAAACTCTGAATGACATCTGGAGCGTGAACGAAGAAGTCGAATTGGCCAGCTACTGGATGCCCGTCCTTGGAGAGCACCCGAAAATCAACATGGTAGGCGCCAGAATTCGTACTGGAATTCAATTCGCGGGTCAATGAAGAAGTACTGACATTGCTCACACCGGTGGATATTTCTACACCTGATGGATCGGTCACGATGACTGCATTGGCTCCGGCAAGGTCTGAGAGATGCTCAGCGAAATGCAGAACGATCTTGGTCGGCAAAATTGGCAAGTGACTGGAGGCTGCCGGAGATGAACTCATCAACTCCGCGTGAGCGTGCGCCGGAAACGGCGTCAAGAGAAATATCATTGCCACCACCCCAAGGCTGGCGATTAAATTACGTACACATTTCACGCTCGCATTCTATCTCCAGAATATGTCACTTAAGGGTAAAGTTTCGGTTCATGAGCCATGACGCAATTAACAACCACCCTGCAGTGGAGCGAGTGCGCGCAGCGCTAATTGAGTGTGGCATCACCCCAGAAATCACAGTCCTGAGCGATTCTGCGAGGTCAGCAAAGGAAGCGGCGGCCGGATTAGGGATCGAAGTAGGCCAAGTCTGCTCATCACTCATTTTTACATTGGGCGATACACCTGAGCCCTTACTCATTCTCACTTCGGGCAGGCATCGCGTCGATACGGACTTGGTTGCCAAGAACTTAGGAGTTTCTCATCTTGGACGAGCGGATGCCGACATCGTGCGCAGCGCTACGGGCTTCGCAATTGGTGGGGTCTCCCCCGTGGCACACCCGGCCCCACTGCGCACCATCATCGACTTGGCACTCAACGACTATGACGTGGTGTGGGCCGCCGCTGGTCACCCGCATGCGGTCTATCCCACAACTTTTGCAGAGTTGCTCCGCATCACCGGTGCCGTAGAGATGAAAGTGGGCGACTGATTTTCGCGCGCTTCGCCTAGAATTAGATTGTGATCCTCTCTATGACCCGCGCCGGAAGCGGTACTCCACTCATACTTATTCACGGCATGGGATCGGCGAGCACGATCTGGAAGGGCATCGCACCTGCGCTTGAACGGCTCTTCGATGTAATCACGTTTGATCTGCCGGGACATGGGAAGACTCCTTACGACCCGGGCCAAGCGA
>JBAXIG010000120.1:0-3343 GCA_037138535.1 Actinomycetes bacterium | reverse complement strand
AAGCGAACCAAGAACATGGTTACCTTCCGAGCGAGAATTCAGTGGATGAGGTGGAACGTGCCACCACCTTACCCCTGGAGATCACCACTTTTGGAGGGAGGTGATGATTCAAGACTTCGTGTACGTCGTCGTGTGAGTGCACCAGTAAGTCTGCAACTTCGCCTTCAGCAATCTTCTTAGGAGTGGTGCCGATGGCGCGCGAGGCGCGTTCGGTAATCATGTCAAAGAGGTTTTCCATTCGCACCCTCGTGTTGGCACCGAGAATATGCGCGGAGAGGAATGCGATCTCAAGCATGTTGTACCGGCCCCATGGGTAGTAGGGATCTTCGATGTCGTCGTGTCCAATCCCGACGGCTTGTCCCATGTCGAAGAGTTCCAGAGCGCGCAGGTGAAGCGGCCCAGTATGCGGATCGGTGATAAAGCCCATTTGTGCTTGCTCGGCGAGCGCGGCCAACCTGCGGAAGGTGGGTTCGGGGTAGAGCGCCATCGCACGCGCGTGACAGCTGGTGACTTTTCCTTCTAGCCCATACTCCAGTGCCGCGACTGCGAGCATTTCACTGGTACGCAAGTTTGCATCGCCCGCGTCATCGTTGAGCATCGCAAGGCGGGTGCCATGTTTTTGCGCAAGTTTGGCCATCCGAGTCACGTGCTCTTGTGATTGTGCATCCGTGTACTCAATCCACGGAATACCACCGACAACATCAGCGCCTAACTTCATCGCCTCTTGTACATACTCTTCAGCACCTGGATCGCGAAGTAGGCCATCTTGTGGAAAAGCTACCACTTCGATCTTGATGACATCTTTGAGTTCATCGCGGACGCGCATGACGCCCTTGATTCCTTCAAGGCGTGCCTTCGTATCGGTATCAACAAATGCTTGTATGTGAAGTACGCCGTGTTTGATGGCGTTCAACGCGGCGGCCTTAGCGTTGTCGTAGATCCAGCTTTCGTGATACTTCTCTTTAATCTTTGATGCGAGCTCGATACCCGTCATCGCGCCACCCATCGTTCCGGTGCCGTACTCGCCGATAGTGGCATCGCCGAAGGATCGATAGGTATAGACCTTACAGAGATGCATGTGACCATCAACGAAAGATGTTGTTACTAGTGCGCCTTCCGCATCAATGTTTTCCACGCCTGAAAGTGCGTCTTTCGAAATCGCGGAGATCTTTCCGCTGGTGATGCCGAGATGGGCGGGACCATCGTGGCCGCGGAGGCGGGCGTTACTGATTACTAGATCAAATGAGGTCATGGAGTGATCTAATCATGATCCAAAGTCGAACGGGTACCCCCAGCCCCTTGGCGTTATGCACCTGGCCCGATGGGGCTGGCGGAAATGACCAGCACCACATGGATCGTGAGTGGCAAGGGTCAGATTCGGGGCTCATCCCGGGTTAGACTGAGGTCCATGCTCGATCTCATCGCAGAAGCTGCCAAGCGTCCTCTCTCTGCCCCTTCGGTGGCCTTCGGCCTGGTGGCATTTGGTGTACTCGCCTTCGGCCTTTACGTCGTTTTACGTCAAGACGTAGATAAGTAATCTGGATGAGTGCGGAGAACGCGCTCGCCTCGCGCCACGTCGCGCTCTTCGGCGGCACTTTCGATCCTGTTCACCACACCCATCGCGCCATCATTGATGCTGTATTGGAAACTGGTTTTGTTGATTTAGTTCTTGTCATTCCGAATCGGGATCCTTGGCAGAAAAGTGAAGTCATTGCCTCGGCGCAGGATCGGTTAGAAATGTGCCGATTAGCTCTCGGGTCGCACGCAGATGTAGAAATCTCTGACATTGAAATTCTTCGCGAGGGACCTTCTTACACCATCGATACCGTGCGCGAACTGGCCCTGCTGCATCCGGAGTGGAAGATGTCTCTCGTGCTCGGTGCAGATTCGATCGCCACTTTTCATTCCTGGCATTTGGCAGACGATCTCTCGCAATTAGTGGAGATCTTGGGAATTGCTCGCCCAGGCCACGAGTTTCATTCAGGCGCACCTCTACCGCACCCGCTTCGGATCAATCGCGTGGAGATGAGGGAGAGCACGCTCTCGGCGACTGAAATTCGCGCTGAACTCAATGCCGGTCGTGTTCCTCCAGGCTTAAATCCGGCAGTTCTTCACTACATTCATCAGCACTCACTTTATGTGGGAGACTAAGTCCCTCATGACAGCCTCCTCAGTAGCGCGTACTAGCGCCAAAGTCGCAGTAGCCGCCGCACTCGACAAAATTGCCACCGAAGTCATCGCATTAGATGTATCGGAACATTTTGCTCTTTCCGACATCTTCGTCATTGCCAGCGGCAACAACGAACCGCAAGTCAATGCCATCATCGATGAAATGGAGCGCAAGCTTCTCGAGATTGGTGAGAAGGCGATTCGTCGCGAAGGCGCGCGCGAAGGACGTTGGGTATTGCTGGACTACGGCGACATGATCATTCACGTGATGCACTTTGAAGAGCGCGCTTATTACGACTTAGAGCGCCTCTGGAAGGATTGCCCACGTATCACTTTTGACGAATTGACTGCTTCAAGTGGCGCGTAAGATTCTCATCTGGCGTCACGGTCGCACTGCTTGGAATCTCGAGAATCGCTTCCAAGGACATACCGATATTCCGCTTGATGACACCGGCATAGCGCAGGCTGCACGTGCCGCAGCGCTGCTCGCCTCATTCTCCCCGCACGCCATTCTTTGTAGTGATCTTGGACGTGCGCGACAAACCGCAGAACCCTTAATCGCGCTCACTGGATTAACAGCGATCATCGAGCCAGGTATCCGCGAAACCCACGGCGGGCAGTGGGAAGGGCGCACCGGTGCGGAAATTCGAAGCACTGATGCAGAGAATTTTACTCGCTGGATCAATAGTGAAAATGTGATAGCTGGCGGCACGGGGGAGCGACGAAGCGAAGTGGCCGAGCGGGCAGTCGCGGCAATCGAGCGAGCTCTTGAATCCCTCCCCGATGATGAGACGTTGATTGCAGTGACTCACGGCGGCACTGCACGATGCGTGATCGCCACACTGCTGGGCCTGCCGGCCGATGCTTGGGGCGCCATCGGTGGCTTGGCGAATTGCTCCTGGTCAGTGCTGGAAGAGATTCACCGACCAGATGGCGCCCGTGGGTGGCGCCTGGTGGAACATAACGCCGGCACTTTGCCAGAGCCGGTTTTGGGCGAAGAATCTGGACGATCGCTGCCCTAGCGTTGCCCTAGCGCTCTCCTAAAAACAACCCGGCTCAGGTGGAAAATGCCATTCGGCTGAATTGGTATTCATGCGGACTTCGGCTATGTTGGCGATTCCGGGGCTGTGGCGCAGCTGGTAGCGCACCTGCATGGCATGCAGGGGGTCAGGGG
>JBAXIG010000119.1:0-3347 GCA_037138535.1 Actinomycetes bacterium | reverse complement strand
GGCACTGGCACTGGCACTGGCACTGGCACTGGCACTGGCACTGGCACTGGCACCATAACGGGACAAATAGCAATTTCTAGGGCCTTAGGCGACTGCGCGGGACCAGGCTCTACCCGATGTCGGCGCTCGCCTTTAGGATTCAAAGCATGGCTAAGACAATCAACATTTCATACATGGGCGAGGAGGCGATCTTCGGCTACAAACCCATTGATCGTGGCGCGCTCTACGGGAAACGCAAGCGGGTTCCTTTCGACGCTGAAGGCAATGAATGTGCCAAGGCATCCTTACTAGACGATGGCTCCCTACTGATTCGCAGCGGCATGACCGCCCAAGGTTATTTCGACACACAGGGCAACTGGGTCCCCCAAGGCGAACTCGAAACCATCACACCCGATGGCTCCATCCCCGAGTTGATACCCGCCACCGTGGGCGAAACCGTGGAAGCCATATTGAGTGATCCAGCCGATGCGCTCTTCATTCGCTTTGAAACGACTTACTCACTCGATGCCGAATCACTTCCCAATGGCATCAAGGAGGCGCTCGATAGTGGCTCCATCTTCACCTTCCCGTTCAATCCAAAAGCTGATTACCACATGGAGACCGGCATCCTCGTGAGCAACGAGAACGGATACTTCGCGCTGATCGGAAATCCCGCACCTTATGAATTTTCTGGACTAGGAACTTTGGTCTCGGTCTCAGAAGAAGCATCTGGCGATACAGCTGACGACCTCGACTTCGAGATGTTCTAAGGAAATCCATGAAACTACATATCTCAAACTCTGGTAATCGAGACGCCACGATCGTGGCCACGTCAATTACGGTAAAAGAAGAGACCATTTCTGCCAAAGGTGGAAAGCCAGTGACTTTCAAACGTTACGTCGCTGCAGGCGAAGGAAAACTTCACTCAGACCTTGCCAAATCACTCGGTGACGAATACTCGAAATCTCTGATCGAAGGAGATCCCGAAATTGATATGGAGATTGTCGGGCGCGTCATCGATGGGACCAATACGGTCCTACTCGACAAAGAGAATCAACCCCTCTTCTGCGCCCCAGAGATCTTCGAAATCATTTACGCACCCGATGGCAGCGAAGTTGAGCGTCGAACTCCCGTTGAGGTTGCGCCGAACGTTAACGAAGAAATACCGATCAAGTGGACGGGTAAGTTAATGCCTCGATCGGACCTCATCAGAAAATTTGGTATTAAGAGATCGCTACAGCTTCGTCACGTCGATGGTGTGACTTTTGACTTTCTCTTTGCTATCGCAAAAGAACTGGCCGAAAAAGAATCGGTCATGCTCCTGGGCGCTGGGGAAGGCGGAAAAGGCCCCCTCATTTTACAAAATAATGGGAGCGCTTATCGCGGTTTCCTTGATGGTCGCATTTCTGGGGACCAATACATTCTCTTGCTCCATCTTTCCAATATGGAATTAAAGAAGCCAGCAGCCAAAGCTGCAAAAGGAGATGAGTAGCTATGGCAAAATTAGGAAGGGCCACTATCGATCCTCAGGGATCGTTTGCCAATACCGAGATCTCTGCCCAATTAGTGTCGTACCGAAAGGTTATCGCCACTAATTACCAACTCACGGGGCCCGACGAGATCGAACGCCGTCTAGGAATACCACTTCTTGTTTCTATCAAACTTGATGGCGAACTCTGGTTCTTACTTCACGATAGCGAGTGGAAGTTGGTCTCCCCCACCGGTCGCGTCATCAGCGGTGATATCGAAATACTTCAAGATGCAAAGTCCGCGAAGTTAGATACCACACTCATTCTGGCGGGCGAGCTGTACGTAAAAGGCGAGGGTCGCACGCGAATTGCTGACGTCACTTCTGCACTTGCTGGTGGCGAACACGACGCAACCGCCAACCTTGCCTTTGGCGCTTTCGATATCGTCTCCTCAAGCACCGTTTCGGCATCCGGTACGCCCTACTCAGCAAGGTATGAGGCGCTCGCACAAGTGGGCACTGCCACTAATCTGCATTTCGTCACTCACACGTCCACCCGCTCTGGTCAAGAAGTGGCAGAGGCCTTTGAACGCGAAGTCGAGAGTGCTGGCAATGAAGGGCTGGTCGCCCGCTCTGATGACGGTCGCTCATACAAAGTTAAACCGACACGCGAGCTCGATGCTGCGATCCTCGGATTCACGGAACGACGAGAATCTGACGGTTCCATCTTGGTGCGCTCGCTCCTCTTCGGCCTTCTCCAAGAAGATGGTTCCTGGATACCCATCGCCACTACAGGCAACGTGGGCGATACCTCTTTCCGCAAAGAACTACACGACCAACTCGTTGGGAGCATTAGGCCCAGTAGTTATCGAAAGACGAGTGAGAGTTCCGGTTTGATGTACCAGTTAGTTCAACCGATGATTATGGTGGAACTCAAGTGCCTCGATATTCAACTTGAAGATATGAATGGCAAACCGATCAAGCATCCGAAACTCGTCCTTGATAGCGCTGGCTGGAAAGTCTCCGGATGGAGCAATAGCGCGGCGATCCATAACTGTCGGGTGGTGCGAGTACGTGGCGACAAGATCGCATCCTATGAAGATATCGGCTGGATGCAGATCACCAGACTCCTCCCGGTGACTGGCTCGGTCGAAGAATCGACTTTAGGAAGTAGTGAACTCGTGCGACGCCAAGTGTGGACGAAAGAGGGAGCTGGCAAAACAGACGTGCGCAAATTGGTCATTTGGAAATCGAATAAGGAAGCTGCGGGCTATCCCGCTTTCGTCATCCATTGGACCGACTACTCCTCCACGCGTAAGTCTCCCCTTGATCGCGAAGTTCGATTAGCCCCGAGTTCTACAGAAGCGGAGAAGATCGCGGAAGCGATGGTGACTGAAAATATCAAGAAGGGTTGGAATCTCGTTTCCTAATGCACTTCTCGTCGAACTCTTGGGTTATCTCACCCCGCGACCTCATTGCTGAACTGGAATGTGATCAGCGCGTCCACCTCGATTGGGCGGTTGCCAGCCAGCACCTTCCTGCGCCCGAGAAAGAGTGGAGTGAGCAGCTCAAGAAGTTGATCAAAATAGGTGAAGCCCATGAAAGTAGGGTTGCCGACGATTTCCGTAACGCTGGAAGCTTCATCCAGTTTTCGCACCCTGGCTTCGACACCGATTCGCTCACGATGGCGTGTGACGAGACTAAGGCCGCCATGTCTCGAGGGATCGAAACAATTGCACAAGCGACCCTGTTCACCGGCGATTACATGGGATTCGCAGACTTCCTTATCCTCTGCAAGGACGAAGATGGCAATCCAGTCGTCGATCATGACGGGCGCTTCGTCTACGATCCAGTTGACGCAAAGTCGGCAAGGTCGGAAAAACGAAGCGCGATTTTGCAG
>JBAXIG010000118.1:0-3421 GCA_037138535.1 Actinomycetes bacterium | reverse complement strand
GATTCTCTTCCTTGGGTATCAATTGAATCCCCCAAATCTGTGCGCCCGATGCTCGTGAGACTTTGGCTCACTTCCTGCCAAGGTCTTCCCACCGGAGAGTTACCGGGAATAGCTAAACCATCAGGTTGGGCAAGCGCTGAAATATGCGCTTGGACCTTGGGATCTATCCACCGTACTGGCGACTTCAGATACTCGGGGTAAATGGTCAGCCTTGGTTTGAGTTCGAAACCAGATGTGTGGCTTTGCGAAGCCAATAGTTCGATTTGTGGCCATGGTCGTTCCGGATTGACATGATCAAGCGTTACAGGCGATACACCACCCCAGTCATCAATGCCAGCAGCAATTAAGGAGGCAAACTCTTCCGGCTCAGACAAATTTGGTGGAGCTTGAATTCTCATTCGCGGTCCAAAGATAAGTCGCGCTACCGCTATTGCAGCTAGATACTCTTGTTGATCCGCATCTGGAGCGTTGCGCATCGCAGTGTCATCTTTAGCCCGGAAATTCTGAATGATGATTTCCTGAATATGTCCGTAGCGTTTGGCGAGTTCAACTAACTTTAAGAGGGACTCCGCACGCTCACGTAACGTTTCGCCAATTCCGATGAGAAGTCCAGTAGTGAACGGAATGGAGAGTCGACCAGCATCTTCGATTGTTCGTAAACGAACGGCTGGATCTTTATCGGGGCTGCCAAAATGTACTTCGCCCTTATCCGTAAATAATCGCGTGGAAGACGTTTCAAGCATCATGCCCATACTCGCGGCAACTGGCCTTAACCTAGAAAGTTCTTCGAAGCTCATCACACCAGGATTGAGATGCGGAAGTAGTCCAGTCTCTTCTAGGACAGCAATGGCGCACGCTCTTACGTAATCCAACGTAGAAGAATAGCCACGGTCCGAGAGCCAACTCGCAGCAATTTCCCATCTCTCTTCGGGACGATCTCCTAACGTAAAGAGGGCTTCTGTACATCCAGCGCTAGCACCCTCCTTGGCAATCGCAATAACTTCGCTCATCTCTAGAAATGCTGAAGGAAGGTTATTCGGAGTGGTAGCAAAGGTGCAGTAATGGCAGCGATCGCGGCAAAGTCGAGTCAGCGGGATAAAGACTTTAGGCGAATAAGTAATGACTCCAGATCGATTAACCTCGAGCAAGCCAGCGTCTCGAACACGTGCAGCGACTTCACATAATTGTGTTAAGGCTTCATCGCGAGCAGAAAGTAAGAGAGTGATTTCATCAAGATTTATTGTTACTGCATCAGATGCGCGCCGGAGCACTCTGCGCATTGATGAGTCCACGATAAATTCTCCATTCTCGCTAGAGATCACTTGACTTAAACTTAGCAGTTTCGTGGGCAGCTTTTATTTGAAGATAAGCCGGACAATTTATGAGCAGCCCTTGACGCTACACAGAATCCATTATATGACGATTCCCACGGTCGAACGTCAAATAGTTCCAAGTCCAATCAGCCACGGTACCAATCTTGTTGCGTCCACCCAAGAGATAAAACAAGTGCAAGAAGAGCCACGCATACCAAGCGGGAATTCCAGCAAATTTAATGTTCTTTACTTCTACAACTGCTTTGTGACGGCCGATAGTGGCCATGGAACCTTTGTCTCGATACTTAAAAGGTAATAAAGGGAGCCCCTGTTGCGTGCGATCTATTTGCTGCGCCACAAATTTGCCTTGCTGCAAGGCAACCGGGGCTACCATTGGTAAGAAATCCTCGCCGTGAGAACTTATTCCCGCGATATCGCCAATTGCCCAGATGTAAGGGTAACTCTTTACTTGAAGGGTTGGTTCTACATCTATGCGGGATTTTGTGAGAGGTAGATTTAATTTTGCTGCTGTCGGTTCACCCTGCACTCCCGCGGCCCAAATTGTGACGTCAGATGGAATCGACGTCCCATCTTTTAATTTGATTAATGTCGACTGAACTTCCGCCACTGATGTATTCAACTTTACTGTTACTCCAAGTTTTTCAAGATCACGCTTTGTGCGTTCGGAGAGGCGCTCGGCGAAACTTGGCAAGAGACGAGGCCCCGCCTCAATGATATTTACAGTTATCCGCGCTGCAGCTTGTGCCTCGTCATTCTTGAGGGGACCCCGAACAAGTTCGGCAAAGGCTCCAGCCATTTCAACACCCGTAGGTCCACCGCCCACCACAGAAATTGAGAGGCTTTTTTCGTTCTCCATACGACATAAGTCTTCAAACCGACGCATTACGTCCGCACGGATGGTGATCGCCTCGTGAACACTTTTCATACCTAAAGAATTTTCGCGCACACCGGGGACTCCAAAGTCGGCTGTCGCTGACCCAAGGGCAACCACCAAATGATCGAATTCGAGAATTTCATTACTGTCCAACTCGACCGTCTTGTTTGAATGATTGATGGAAATAGGTGAGCCCATTCGAAAAGCCACGCCAGTATCACGCAGAGCGCCACGAATCGGATGAGCCACGTGATCAGCCGCCAGACCTGCAGTAGAGACTTGGTAAAGCAAAGGCAAAAAAGTTTGAAAATTATGGCGGTCAACCAAGGTGACGCGTGCCGATCCAGCGAGCGCCTTAGCTGCAGTGAGGCCACCGAAGCCAGCCCCGAGTATTACTACTCGTGGCCCAACCGGATCTCTTCGCATAAGACAAAGTCTAACCTGGAGGTGAGAGGACGCCACTTAGAACTTTGAAGGATCAGGCGTGTATAGACGCAGAGTGCCGGCTTATAGCGATCTCGAGGTTGCACAGAAATTTGGCTCTATATATGATCAATATGTTGTTTCCGGGGTCGATGTAATTTCGAACCGGCGGTTATAGTCCGCGACCCGATGCCAGCCAGGTATCGGTTGACTCAGTGAAACTCTGAGACCGACGGTTAAAGTCCGGATGAGAGGAAACCAACAAAGGATAGGCACGTGCCTATCGTTTTGTGCTTTTCTTGCACGCACCCCGGGGACTCGTTTCACGAGTGGGGGTAGAAGTGGATTACACGGCTGCGATGCGTCGCGCTATTACCCTTGCCGAAATGGGATTAGGAAGGACTGCTCCAAATCCGATAGTTGGCGCCGTCATCATTGATGCAGAGGGATTAACGGTCGGTGAGGGATTTCATAATCGCATGGCTGCTGCGGATCACGCAGAAGTGGTGGCAATCAAATCTGCTGCTGACAGAAGTAAAGGCGCCACCATGGTGGTCACGCTTGAACCTTGTAATCACACCGGTAGTACCGGAGCCTGCGTGCGGGCGATTCTAGATGCTGGAATTTCAACGGTCGTATACGCCGTTACTGATCCCAATGAAGAAGCCTCCGGAGGTGCCGATGCATTGCGCGCTGCTGGGATTGATGTGATCAAGGATGTTCTTGAGAAAGAGGCTGCCTATGCCAACCGTGCCTGGCTCACGAAGATAAGTAAGGGACGACCATATTT
>JBAXIG010000117.1:0-3424 GCA_037138535.1 Actinomycetes bacterium | reverse complement strand
CACGCGGATCCAAAAAGAATTGTCAGTCATACTCGCTGAGCGTGGCTTTTCAGCACTGCAAGATGCCATTGGTTTTGCTCATCGAAAGGTGTGACGTGAATTCGAGACTCGCACCAATTGCTATCGCGCTGGATACAAATGATCTACACGTGGCCAAACAATGGGCAGCAATATCTTCGCTTCAAATATCAACAATGAAATTGGGTTTAGAGTTTTTCACTCGTTTTGGAAATGTTGGCGTATCTGAAGTAATGCAGCAAGCCAATAACGCCCAGCTCTTCCTCGACCTCAAGTTGCATGACATACCAAATACCGTAGCCGGGGCCGCTCAATCTGTTGCGTGGCTAAAGCCTGCATACTTAACGGTGCACGCATCAGGTGGAGCCGCGATGATTGCGGCAGCTGCGAAAGCATTGCCCGAAACGCGCGTTACCGCAGTAACGGTATTGACCTCACTTTCGACTGAGGACCTTAATTTGATGGGTTTTCCCCCAGATATCGCATTACTCACTAAAAATTTAGCTCTCTCCGCTGTGGCAGCAGGCGCTCGAGCAATTGTCTGTTCGCCACACGAAGTGAAAGAGCTCCGCGAGGTGTTGCCGCGTGAGATTCATCTCTTGACGCCGGGAGTGCGCCCACCTGGAAGTGCATCCAACGATCAAGAGCGCGTGTCAACTCCGGCAGAGGCGCTCGCTCACGGCGCTGACCTGGTTGTTATCGGAAGGCCGATAACTTTGTTATGGAATCCTCATGATCCTCGTCAAATGTCTGACGGTTTGGCGAGCATCATCGAGGGGATAAAAATTTTATAAACATTGAACGTGCGTGCTTCAATACTCACTGCTAAATTTGCGATGAGGAAAGGAGCACCGTGGCACTTCCCGTATTAACCCCCGAGCAGAGAACGGCAGCACTCGAAAAAGCTGCTTCCTCTCGCAGAGAACGAGCTGCCCTAAAGGGTCGCTTAAAGCAATCAAATATTTCATTAGCTTCGGTGATAGCAGAGGGCGCCACGAACGACGCGATCGCAAAGATGCGCGTCATCGCGCTACTCGAGTCGATGCCCGGAGTGGGCAAAGTCAAAGCTGCCGTTGTCATGGAAAAAGTCGGTATAGCCAACAGTCGTCGTATTCGCGGTTTGGGAGCAAAACAGATTTCTGCGCTTTTGCTGGAGTTCGAAAAGTAACTTCTCACAAGCAATCCTGTGGGATGATTCACTCATGTCAGGTCGCCTAGGAAGACTCGTAGTCCTTTCCGGACCAAGTGGCGTAGGTAAGTCCACAGTTGTTCGCCATTTGCGTGATCTCCCCGCAGAGTGGCCAGGGCTTTGGCTGAGCGTAAGCGCCACTACGCGCGCACCACGCACAGGCGAGATTGATGGCACGCATTACACATTTCTCTCCGACGCCCAATTCGATGCAGAGATTTCCAGAAACGCCTTTTTGGAGTGGGCCAATTTCGCTGGTTACAGGTATGGCACCCCTCGAGATTTAGTCGCACAGGAGTTGGCTGCTGGTCGGGACGTACTGCTGGAGATTGACCTGCAGGGGGCTCGCCAGGTCCGGGCAAGTGGGATTGAAGCGACTATGGTCTTCCTGGCACCTCCGAATTGGGAGGAGTTGGTCCGTCGCCTACTTGGGCGAGGGACCGAGGATGAAAGGGTCATTGAGCGCAGATTGGCTCATGCTCGTGAAGAATTGGCCGCTCAGGGCGAGTTCGACTACGTGATCGTCAACTCTGAGGTCGGAGAGGTGGTCTCCGCGCTGGTAGCCTTAGCCCAGTCGTAGAGATTTACTCAAAATGTAGGGAAGGCACCCGTGTCGCAAATCGCTGAAGGCATTACGAATCCACCGATCGATGAGCTCTTGGAGAAAACTGATTCCAAGTACAGCCTCGTTCTCTATGCGGCCAAGCGTGCCCGTCAGATCAACTCGTATTACTCACAATTAGGCGAGGGTCTCCTTGAGTACGTGGGACCACTCGTAGAGACCCATGTTCACGAGAAGCCCCTCTCCATCGCACTTCGCGAAATCAATGAGGGCCTTGTGACCTCGGAGCCTCTCGATATCGTCTAAGTAAGAGACGTTTTCATGCCCCGCGAAAACGAATCCGTGAAGATTCGTTAATGAGAGTCATCGTCGGAGTATCTGGTGGCATAGCGGCCTATAAGGCCTGTGAAGTTATCCGTCGCTTCAAAGAATTGGGACACTCTGTTCGGGTAATTCCTACTCCTTCTGCATTGAAATTCGTAGGGGCAGCAACTTTTGAAGCGCTCTCTGGAGAGCCGGTGAGTTCAACAGTCTGGGAACGCGTCGACGAAGTCGCTCACGTCGCACTGGGTCAGGGCGCAGATTTAATAGTGGTAGCTCCAGCGACTGCGAATACCATTTCACGTTTTGCTCAAGGAAGCGCGGATGATCTTCTTACCTCGACGCTGTTAGTGACACGCGCCCCTATTTTGTTGGCACCAGCGATGCATACGGAGATGTGGGAAAATGCTTCCACTCAGGAAAACATTGCCACCCTGAAGAGGCGCGGGGTTCACGTCCTCGAACCAGCTCACGGCCGGCTCACCGGTAGTGATAGCGGAGTAGGACGGCTGCCCGAACCCATTCAAATTGTTGAGCGTGCACTCTCATTGGTGCTGCCGCAGGATTTAGCCGGCATGGCTTTCATGGTGACCACAGGTGGTACGCGCGAGAGAATTGATCCGGTGCGTTATGTGGGCAATAACTCTTCGGGTAAGCAAGGTATTGCTCTCGCACGTGCTGCCGCGGCTCGTGGTGCCACTGTCACTCTTATCGCGGCAAACGTAGAGTCGAATTTACTTGACTCATTGGATCCTAAGATTCAAATTCATCGGGTGATCAATGCTGATGAAATGAATTCAACTGTGTGGGGTGCAGCCGCCCACATGGATGTAGTAATCATGGCCGCAGCCGTTGCCGATTTTCGCCCCAAGAGCGTTTCTCAATCCAAGCTTAAGAAGAATTCGGCAGACGGGCTCACCATCGAACTCGATCCAAATATAGACATCTTGGCCTCGCTCTGCACGGGTCGTTCACAGTTGAAGAGCGGCGCTTTGTTGGTAGGTTTCGCTGCCGAAACAGGGGATGAACGCACTCCTATTGAACTCGCACAAGAGAAGATTCAACGCAAGCCTGTCGATCTTCTCATCTTAAACGATGTTTCTGGTGGGCAGGTCTTTGGAGCAGAGAGTAACCAGGCCACTCTCATCTTTGGTCCAGACGGTAAGAAATCTGTCGAGATTGAAAGAACGAGCAAAGACACGCTTGCCCACGTCGTACTTGATCACCTCAAAGAGAGGCTAACCTAGCCCAATGTCCAATCGTCTCTTTACCTCCGAGTCCGTCACTGAAGGCCATCCAGATAAGATCGCGGATCAGATTTCAGATGCCATCCT
>JBAXIG010000116.1:0-3578 GCA_037138535.1 Actinomycetes bacterium | reverse complement strand
AGGAAGCGATCGCGGCAGGGGCCTCCATCGTTAACGATGTCAGCGGGGGACTTGCAGACAGCGACATGCCACGACTGATTGCAGATGTGCGAGTGCCCTACGTGGTGATGCATTGGCGCGGATTCTCGGACTCTATGCAGAAGCAAGCTCTGTATGAGGTAACTGCCAAGGAAGTGCGACGTGAGTTGGCCGATCGTATTGAAAAACTCACCAAGGCTGGGGTAGAGATCGATCAATTAATTCTCGATCCAGGCCTCGGCTTTGCCAAAGAGCCTGACCATAATTGGGATGTACTGCAAGCCATTGAAAGCTTCGAGAAATTGCAGCGTCCGCTACTTGTTGGCGCCTCACGCAAACGCTTCCTGGGAACGCTTCTCAACGATGGCGAAGGAGATCGTGATGTGAAGGAGCGTGAAGCCGCCACTATCGCAGTCACCACCATGTTGGCAGAGCGCAAAGTTTGGGGAGTTCGCGTACATAATGTGCGCGATAGTCGTGACGCTATTGCCGTTGTTTCTCGTTGGAGTAAGAAATGACCGATTCGATATCAATTACCGGAATTAGGGGCTTCGGCTATCACGGAGTCTTGCCTGCCGAGCGCGCGAATGGCCAGGAATTCATAGTCGATGCAACGCTTCATCTCGCGCTAGCGCCAGCTGGCACGAGCGATGACTTAACAAAGAGTGTTCATTACGGCGAAGTTGCCAATGATGTGCATGCAGAAATAATCGGCGCTCCGGTGAATCTCATTGAAGCGCTCGCTGAGCGCATCGCATCGAAAATTTTGACACGTAAATTGGTGCAGTCGGTGGTGGTGACCGTTCATAAGCCGACCGCACCTATTGAAGTTCCTTTCTCGGACGTCTCTGTAACCATTACGCGGCCATGACGCACGTCGTACTGTCAATTGGAGCAAATCTCGGTGACGCGGCAATCTCGGTGCAGCAAACTATCGATCAACTCAGTGGAATATTGAAGGAATCGAAAGCTTCAAGGATCTATCAAACCTCTCCGGTCGGTGTTGAAGATCAACCAGACTTTTTCAACGCTGTTGTGGTGGGAGAGTGGGCTGGTACGGCGGATGAACTTCTTGAAAGTACTTCGAAGCTTGAAGAGGCCGCTGGTCGGGAACGCGTATTGCGCTGGGGCGCACGCACCCTTGACGTCGACATCATCACCTTCGGAGACCAAGTAAGTCATGATCCGAAGCTCACACTTCCGCACCCACGTGCCCATGAGCGGCTCTTCGTACTCATTCCATGGATTGAGTTACAGCCAGATGCTCAGTTGATTGGTCAAGGAGATGTGAGCGGCATTATTGAAGCCTTACAGAGTGCCGGGGCCACCTTATGAAAGTAAGTAAGCCGAGCACCCTTGCGCTGCTACTTCTCTTAGGAGTGAGTGCTGGATGGGCATTCTTACAAGTGCTTCGCTCAAATGATTCGGCGGCGCCAGAGCTCTCTTGGCAGAGCGCACCATTTATCTTGCTCTTCGCTTTACTCATGCTGATGGTTAAACGAGGCATCAACGTATTACCTGTGACCTTTGTGGGGCGGCTTGTTCTCTTGGCAAAGAGTGGCTCTCATGGAGGCGCGCTCCTCTCCGGTCTCTATCTTGGTTTTGCACTCTTTCAACTTCCTAACTTAAGTAGCTCTTTCGCTCAGCATCAGCTCTGGGTCTCGCTAGTTGACGCGGTGAGTGCACTCATTATGGCAATCGTGGGAATCGCCCTTGAGCGGCAATTGAAATCTCAAAATCCTCAAAATGAATGATACGTTGCTTGGATGCGAAAATCACTCGGGGGTATAGCGATCGCCTCGCTACTTCTATCTTTCGCGCCGCTCACCGCACATGCTGCGACTCCTAAACCAGGCTCTCTCTGCCCAAAATTAAATCAAACTCAAATCTCTAATGGTGTGAAGTACTCCTGTGTGAAATCTGGAAAAAAGTTGGTGTGGAATAAGGGTGCGGTGATTGTTAAGCCAGCGCCTGCGCCAGTCGTCATACCATCGGCGCAACCGACACAAGCTGCGCAACCTACGCAGATAACTAAACCTGTGATTCTATTGGCGCCACAAGTTACGGTCGATTTTGTTGCACCTACAACGAAGAAACCAAATAGTATCGAAGAGTTAGACGCACAAACTGCATGGTATTTTGCCTGGCAGTCAATGCAAAAATATCGTGAGGCCGGCTCTGACTATAAACCGAATTACCTAATCGTTTCGTCCTCTAACTTCGGAAGTCAAAAGACCCAGATAATTGTTGACGGTTTAGACTCGGCCGCAAAATTCTGGTCCAATTTCTGGAGACCAGATACGAAAGTGACTGTGATACTGGGTACTGAGAAAGATCTAGATTTTTGGAAGGTTGAACTCGCAAAATTCTACGATGCCCGGTTTCAACAGTCACCCAACGATAATTACAATTATCTCGTCGAGGATTTCTCCAGATCTGGAGCAAAGAACAATTCAGCAGGAGCGAGTTGGTTTACGAATAGACCAAATATGAATTTTCCGCTGGGGACAGAAGTTACTGCTGAAGCTATTAGTCAAAATAATCTTCAAACCGGGCCTCATGAATATACGCATTTGGTTCAAGGAACGCTCGGCTACGCATTTAACCTCCCAGGTATTGGGCCATCTTGGATGAATGAAGGGCAAGCCGAGCACGCGGGACTGTTTTTATCGCGCAGTACTCCTCAGGATTACTTGACTTATCGTAATTTCAGGTTCGTAAATCAGTGGAAGAATCCTCAGCAGGAGAATCTACGCACTTCGGAAGATATTTATAACGCGATCAAGAGTGGCTCAGCAAACTCGGTGTATAGCGCCTATTATTCTCACGGAGCCGCCGCCTGGGAAGCGCTGGTAGCAATTTATGGGCAAGACAGTGTGATGGAGTACTTTAAACAGATCAAAAATGGTGCTAATTGGGATCTAGCTTTTAAGTCAGTATTTGGCATGGCAGAAGACGAGTATCTTCACCGCGTTAGTGTCTATCTCTCGAAACTTAGAAATCAACTACTGCCATAAGAGGCGTCTTCCCACATTTCACTACATCGGGGTATATTCAGAAGATTCCATGACTGGTAAAATTCCTTATGCGAATGATACGAACTATTCTGACATTGTGTATCTCGCTATGTATCTATCAGCCGGTTTGGGCTGCTGAAGGCGACATCATCCCGGGAGCTTCAGTGAATGTGAATGCAAAGACCTGGTGGGTAAATTGCAAGAGCATCGAGATAAAAGATAATTGCATTGAGTCGGTCGAGATTCTCGATGATGCAACTCAGCAATGGATTCCTGCTGTCGAAGAAAAAAGCCCGTTCTGGAAACCTGGAGTCGATCTACCACTGCGAGAGAATGCGCCCGGCAAACTCAAGTGCGGTTACGGTAACGCCAGCTACTCAGACTATTGCTACTGGTTTAAAGGCGCTGCGGTGGACGGGACGGAACAATTAGTTACGGCCACCGTCGGATCGCTGGAAGAGGTTCCTGGTTATCCGAGAATTTCGCTCTCGCTTCAAGCTCAGAACGGATTGGTTCCTAAGCGAAGCAAGATTCCGGCGAACG
>JBAXIG010000115.1:0-3622 GCA_037138535.1 Actinomycetes bacterium | reverse complement strand
GTGGAGATCGAGGCTTGAATAGATGCCCAAAGCATCCACCCATATTTTGCAAGCAGTGCAAGCAGCCAGGCCCGGGCAAATTTCTCTGGACGGTGCCGTCCGTAATACGCGTCAACAAGTGGTTGCAGATACTCAAATTCCAGTGACGCTTCGGACCAGACATTTCCTAATTCGAAACAAGCATCGTTATTCCCTGAGTATTCGTAGTCAATCAGCCATATCTTGGATCCATCATCGATGAAGTTCCCTGGAAGAAGATCGTTGTTACACGGGACGGTTCCCTCGTCAAGAACGGCAAGTGCGGCAACGAGCCTTTCTAGATGTGGGAGATATGACAGATATCGATCAGGAAGGCGATAACCCTTTTCAAGGACAGTCGTCAAATATCGTTGTTGTATATCGATCATGTTGAAGGCACGCATAAACGCGGGGGCAGAGTGCAAGACTCGCAAACTTTCAGCGATTCGTGGCAAATTCTCGCGCACGTCGTGCGGACCATAGGTGCGGCCTTCAAGGAAGCCGATGACAAGAACACCTTCACCAGGGAGATAGTCATGCACGGCAGCGCCAATCCCTACCTCTGCGGCAATACTCGAATTGCGATATTCACTTTCGCGGTCAATGGCTAGTTCAGTTGATTCATTGCTCGACAGGCGAGCCACGTATCTCCCAGTGGGTGTATCAATAGCTAAATTCGTATTTGTGAGGCCACCTGGTAATTCAAATATGTTGGAACGATTCTGCAGGAGCGAGATCTTGTTCAGGCGGGCTCCATAGAGTTCTTCCCACTCTGGCGCTCCATTAGTCACGTAAGCAGGATACATTTTCCTTATGTCAGTGACGAGCCTGCCCAGCCGAGCGAAAATTGTCATTATCGGTGGAGGGGTGGGAGGGACTTCAGTCGCCTTTCACCTCGCCGAGCTCGGTGAACGCGATGTGGTGCTCCTCGATCGAAGCGACCTCACCAGCGGTTCCACTTTTCACTCTGCCGGACTGGTGGGGCAATTAAGGGCCGATCCCACTCTAACAAAAATGAACATGCACTCGGTTGATCTTTATCGCCGGCTTCAGGCAACTGAGACACCTCCCAGCTGGCGAGAGTGCGGCAGTATCAAACTGGCGTCGACGCCAGAGCGGATGGAGGAGATCCGACGTCAGATTGGTTGGGCACGCACCTTTGGGCTCGATCTTCATGAGATTTCACCCACCGAAGCGCAAGAGCTCTTCCCACTTATTGACCTCGAGGGGGTGGTGGGTGCCTGTTACTTGCCTTCGGATGGACAAGTGGATCCCTCACAACTGGCACAAGCAATGGCTACTGGTGCTCGCAAGGCTGGTGTTCAGTTCTTTACTCATACGCGAGTACTTGAAATACGTACGAGCGCTGGACGCGTCTCCAGTGTGGTGACAGACAAAGGTGAGATTGAGTGCGATGTAGTTGTGAACTGTGGCGGTATGTACGCACCATCAATTGCACGAATGGTGGGAGTACGTGTTCCCATCATTCCGATGAGTCACCAGTATCTGATTACCGAAAACTTTTTGGATCCGACTGCGAAGCATCTCCCCTCACTTCGCGATCCGGATAACTTGATCTACTTCCGACAAGAAGTAAGTGGTTTGCTGATGGGTGGGTATGAGAGAAACTCAAGGCCATGGACCGCAGATCACGCACACTTTGATAACATTCCCGCCGACTTCAACGGCCGACTACTCGCTGAAGAGTGGGATCGCTTCGAAGAGATCGCGGTGAACTCACAAAGGCGCGTACCAGCGATGGAGCGTGTGGGAGTGAAGAACTTCATTAACGGGCCTGAGGGATTCACCCCAGATAATGAGTTCTGCTTAGGTGAAACGGAAGTAGGTGGATTCTTCGTAGCAGCTGGTTTCTGTGCGCATGGCATTGCAGGGGCTGGCGGAATTGGGAAAGTTGTTGCTGAATGGGTTGCCACCGGTGAGCCACAGATGGACCTCTGGCACATGGATATTCGTCGGTTTGGCGCCGCGTATAAATCGCCTTCCTTTACTCTCAAGAGAACGCAAGAGAATTATGAGTCATATTACGATCTTCACTACCCCGGCGAAGAACGCACAAGTGCCCGACCACTCAAGACCTCACCTGCATATCCATGGCATGCAGAGCACGGCGCGATATTCGGAGAGAAATCTGGTTGGGAGCGAGTTAATTACTACAAACATCATGAAACGAACGATCTGCTTAAGCCGTACGGTTGGGCTGGTCATTACTGGTCTTCGGCAGTAGCCACCGAACACCATGCGACGCGAAGTACCGCTGGTCTCTTTGATGAATCGAGTTTCGCGAAGTTCTCCGTGATGGGGGCGCGAGCGGGCGAGTTCCTTAACATCGTCTGTGCAAACCAAGTGGTGCGAGGCATTGGTAAGGCAACGTATACACAAGCACTCACCACAAAGGGTGGGATCGAGTGCGATTTCACCGTGACACAAACTGGAGAGAATGCGTTCTTTATTGTCACCGGCACTGCATTCGGTACACATGATCTCGGCTGGTTGAAGAAGCAGCGACGCGAACTCGAATTTGATGACGTCATTCTTGAAGATGTCACCGGTGCCTTTGCCTGCTTTGGTCTCTGGGGCCCAAATGCGCGCGAGATTTTAGAGAGACTCACGCCGCATGATGTCAGCAATGAAGGTTTCCCGTTTATGGCTTCTCGCGAGATCACCATGGGAGATATTCCAGTACGCGCTACCCGTATTACTTATGTGGGTGAACTTGGTTGGGAGTTCTACGTCTCGACCGAGTTCGGTGCCACGCTGTGGAAATTAATTTTCGAAGCAGGTCAATCGCTAGGGATCATGGCGTGCGGCTATAAGGCAATTGAATCCTTACGGCTCGAAAAGGGTTACCGTGCTTGGGGAGGCGAGATTAATACCGAGACGAATCCGTGGGAAGCCGGACTTGGCTTTGCGGTCTCCAAGAAAAAGGAGCATTTTCTCGGGCGAGAGGCGCTCTTTGCGGATAAGGAGCGACAGACCCGCAAGTTAGTCGCACTCACATTTGATGACGTGCGCAGAGTCCCACTTGGAAACGAACCTATCCGTATTGGTGAGGAGATAGTAGGTCGAGTTAAGAGTGGTGGGCAGGGTTACACCATCGACAAAGGTATTGGTTATGCCTACCTTCCTCTCGAGCATGCGCAAGAAGGCGTTACGGTCGATGTTGAATTCTTCGGCGAATGGGCTTTGGCTGAAGTGTCATGCGAAATACTCTTCGATGCTCACGGGGAACGATTCAAACGCTAAGAAAGCGTCTCGCCATCGTTCGCATCAATATCAGCTAACGCAGCTTCAGCTTCAAGTGCTTCTGCTTGAGCACGAGCGGTGTCCACATCAAGTTCTGTCTCGGCCGCTGAAAAATCTCCCAATCCCTCCGCAATAGTGTTCGCCAGAGTCGCGTCTTCTTCAGCTTCGTCTGCAGCACTGTCGGCATCAACTGCAGATTCGGATGCAGTAGCCAGATCAGATTCGATGGTTTCCATATCTGGCACACCTGCAGCAAGAAGGGTGTCGTACGTATTTTGTGCTTCTTCCACATTATGGGTTAATTCGTTTGCGGCAGCAGTTGCCACATCTAGTTCTGCCA
>JBAXIG010000114.1:0-3877 GCA_037138535.1 Actinomycetes bacterium | reverse complement strand
TCTCCTACTTCCCAGGCCACGCCGGAGGCCAGCGCGGTCACGAGGGTCTGTTGAACCCAAGGGCGTCGAGAGACCACCAAAGTGATCAGAGCTTTTCTAGATCGACGCCACCAGTTACGCACGATTCGATTGTAGGGCGGGGATTACGCGCGTGGGGTGGATAGCCTCTGCGCCTGGCGGATAAGCACCTCTCAGTAATTTTCCTACCCTCACCCTAAGCACATTCCCGAACCGCGTGAGCGGACTAGTTGGAGGTCCTGGATGGGTAAGAAGATCGCAATAGTAGGTGCTGGCTTTGCTGGCCTTGCATCAGCCAAAGTCTTGACCGAGTTCGGTCATGATGTTCACGTTTTTGAAAAGGATTCCGAAGTGGGTGGCGTGTGGGCGACTTCGCGTCGTTACCCCGGTCTCGGAACACAGAATGTGCGTAGCACCTATGCGCTGAGTGATTATCCCTACGCAAAGGGAACTCCGGAGTGGCCAACGGGTGAGCAAGTTCAGAAGTACATGGCTGGGTATGTCAACAACTTTAAGTTTGGCAACAAGATTTCCCTGAATACCGAAGTCAAGAGCGCAAGGCAGAGTGCAGACGGATCATGGACTCTGAACACTTCTACAAACGGCGTAGACAATAGCCAGAACTTCGACTACCTCATCGTCGCCAATGGCATCTTCTCTGATCCGTTCGTACCGACCTGGGAAGGCGCGGACGCATTCAAGGCAGCTGGCGGCAAGATCATGCACACCATTGACTTCCATAATCTTGAAGATGTCCGCGGTAAGAACGTAGTCGTTGTCGGATACGGCAAGTCATCCTGCGATGTGGCCAATGAAACAGTTGGTGTTGCAAAGAACACTACGATTGTTGCGCGTCACATCATTTGGAAGGTGCCAAAGAAGTTCAAGAACGTGCTCAACTACAAGATGCTTCTACTCACCCGTATGGGCGAGGCACTCTTCCCTTACATTGAATTGAAGGGCTTTGAGAAGTTCTTGCACGGTAAGGGTAAGAAGGTAAGCGGTGGCATGCTCGGTAGCGTCCAGGGCGTAATCGAGGGCCAATTCAAACTCGATAAACTCGACCTGCATCCGCACAACGGACTCGACACCATCGTACGAAGCACCGTTTCACTCGCTTCCGATGGATTCTTCGACAAAGTAGAAGCGGGCACCCTCAAGGTTGAACGTGATACCGAGATAGTGCGCATGGAAGCTGGCAAAGTTCATCTTTCTAACGGAAAGACGGTTGACGCTGATTACATCATCTGTGGAACCGGTTTCCATCAACGCGTGCCGTTCCTCGATGATTCGGTAATGGCACGGATTAACGATGAGCGGGGCAACTTCCGCCTGTATCGCCAACTTCTCCCGCTTGATGTTCCAAACCTTGCATTCAATGGCTATAACTCATCATTCTTCAGCCAACTAAATGCTGAGATGGGCGCGGTATGGATCGGTGGCTTCCTCGCTGGTGCCATCACACTTCCCTCTCACGATGTGATGCTCAAGCACATCGATAAGCGCCTTACGTGGATGGAGAAGCGTACGGAGAACAAGCACGCACGTGGAACAAACATCATTCCATTCTCTGTTCACAACGTTGATGAATTACTCGACGATATGAATTTAAGCATCGGTGCGATGAAGCGTTTCAACGAGTGGTCACTCCCAATCAATCCCAAGAACTACGCGAAGATTGGTCCACAACTTCGTAAGCGTTTGGGAGTTAAGTAAGAATTTTTCTAGGAGGAAAGAAGAGGGGCTCTCAATAGGGAGCCCCTCTTCTTACTTTCAACAAGAATTACTCCATGAGGAGTGGAATAGCGGGCACGGCTTGCTCTGGCCCCATTGCTGAATATCCGCCATCGGCAGCCCAATCAGCCCCAGTCACCACAGAGGCTTTATCGCTGCAAAGGAAGGAGATGACATGTGCGACTTCTTCAGGATCTCCCACGCGCCCGGTGAGATGAAAAGGTGCAGCAACCCGATCCGTTTTAGCGCGATCACCCTTTGAGAGCATGTCCATGATCGCTGACCAGGTCCAACCGGGTGAGACAGAATTAACGCGAATTTTGTCAGATGCATAATCCATCGCCATGTTCTTCGTGAGCTGCACGATGGCCGCTTTGCTCACTGGGTATGTCCAGCGACCGATCTGTGCAACGCTTGATGAAATGCTAGTGAGGTTAACGATTGCACCGCCACCTTGCTTGGCCATGTGAGGTCGCACAGCAGCGCCAAGCAAAGCAGTACTTGCTACATTGACGTTGAGAGTATTGAGCCACTGCGCGCGAGTGCTATCTGCGCCAGCGTCATCATATGAGCATGCCAGGTTCACCAGGATGTCAATGCGGCCCCAGCTCTTCACGGCATCGCTCACAACCTTGTCGATTGCGGCGTCATCGGTGATATCAGCGTGCACAAAAGTCGCACCACTCTTCTTTGCTGCGGCTGCGCCGGTCTCTTCGTTGATTTCTACGATAAGCACCGTTGCGCCATCGGCCACCAATGTGCGGGCTACCGCTTCTCCAAAGAGGGTGCCGCCACCGGTCACTATTGCGGTCTTTCCAGAAAGTGCATGTGCTTGCGAACTCATCGGACTCCTTCGCTCTGGGACCTGTCAGACGTTAGATAAGGGCGACCCATATCGCTGTCCTTCTCACGCAGAGGCTATCCATCTAGCGCACTCTTCGACAGCCTGACCCCTTGACAGCCACCCTGGGCAAGGCAAACTAGACCACCTACCTAAGAAGGAGTTGGGATATGGCTGTGGTCGCTGAGTTGTTAGGCGAACATAATCTCTTCCGAACCCAAAACCTGGATGAAGCGCGTGAGCAGGTAGCGCGGGTTTTCTGCCCCCACGGACTGACCACAACTTCTGCTGATGAAAAGCTAGATACCGTGCATAACCGAGTCACACTTGGTGATGTCACGCTCAATTACTTGGATTACGGTGCAGATGTTCATATCACTCCGGGGGAGTTGCACTCTTTCTACTTAATTCAAATGCCACTCGCTGGTAGTGCAGAAATCCACTCCGGTAAAGAGAGCATCCATTCGGATAGTTCGATGGCTTCTATTCCAAACCCACTCGAGAAGCTCGACATGTTCTGGCATACCGGGAATCCGCAATTACTTGTATACATCAGCAGAATTACTTTGGAAGAACGGCTGGAAGATTTGATTGGGCGCGAGCTACAAGCGCCAGTGCGATTTGATTTAGGGATGGACCTCACTACTCCACAAGCGCGCAGTTGGCGCACGCTCGTCGATACTCTCGTTACTGATGTCGATCGTGGTGGTCTCACGATGCACGCCGGTGTCCGCGACCAATTCCAGGATCTGATCATTAGTGGATTGTTGCTATCGCAGCGCCACAACTACAGCAACTCAATCGGAAGTAGGGTAGAACCGGCCGCGCCTCGCAGTGTGCGAATGGCGATTCAAGCTTGTGAAGCTTCACCGCAAGAACCATTGACGGTGACGGATATGGCTCGAACTGCTGGCGTGAGCATTCGAAGTTTGCAAGATGGCTTCAAACGATATGTAGGCATGAGTCCTACCGAGTACTTACGAGATGTGCGCCTCAACCGTGTCCGTGAGGACTTGCTTTCGGAGCGAGCATTGCATACATCGATCGCTGATATTGCCTTCTCGTGGGGGTTCACACACCTGGGGCGTTTTGCTAAGACTTATCACGAGCGCTTCGGGGAATTGCCTTCGGAGACACTCCGCCGATAGCCAGATTTCTCGCCCTCATGATCCGATGACATACTTGCCCTGATCAAAGCAAGGTTCCAAGCCGACCTGGCGCAATTGGTAGCGCACCGCACTTGTAATGCGGGGGTTAGGGGTTCGAGTCCCCTGGTCGGCCCCA
>JBAXIG010000113.1:0-3941 GCA_037138535.1 Actinomycetes bacterium | reverse complement strand
TTACGATAAACCCCACCTGAAGACTCACTTGGAGTCCAGATGAAGTCATAGGTGCGCCACTTGGTACGCGCACTCGCCACAGACTTTGAAAAGCTGAGAACTTAAAACTTCGAGAGACATCTAGTAGAACTGCATCAGAAGTGCGGACTGCTTCTATAGTTGCTATCAAGGTGGGGAAGAAAACGGCTACCGCAATGGATACCCGTCGCGATTCATCGCCTATGCCGAAGAGCATAATAAAGATGGGCACTAGAGCTACTCCGGGAATCGACCTAAAGAAGTTCACCAGTGGCGAGAAAATCTTCTGTGCGATTTCGCTCATACCTAAATGTGCGCCTACCACCACGGCGCAAGGAGCGCCGACGAAGTATCCAATCGCTAAGTTTTTTAGGCTTGGAATGACGTCCTCGACCACGTTAGTAAATAGCCAATTCGCCTTAAACTGAGTAGCGATCTGGCTGAGAGGTGGCCAGAAGTAATTCTCAGAGTTTGCCGAAACTTTCCACCAAAAGAGCATCAGAGCTACCGCGAGCCAACTTGAAATAAGGAAACGGCGTAGGAGCGCTACCATCACTTACCTCGCCAAAAAATGATTCGCTTATCCATCGCAGAAACCAACATATTTACCAGGATGCCGACCACACCTAGGACAACGACATAGGCATAGACATTGGGAGAGTTACCACCTGTCTGCGCAACAGATAGTGAGTGCCCTAGCCCGGGGCCACTTCCTACCAGGCCGGTAACAATAGAAACGATAACTGCAGCAGACGTGGCGATCTTGGTGCCCGTCGCAATGAAAGGAAGTGCAGAAGGAAGGACTGCATACTTTAAGCGCGCATATCGCGACGCGTTGAAAGCTGAGAGCGTGTCCAGCAGAACCGGATCAGTGTCCCTTACTCCATACGTGGCTTGAACCAACACAGAGAAAAGCACACCAAAAACCACGAGAGTGACGCTAAATTTTATAGTGGTGCCAAACATGAGCAACACGAGAGGTAAAACCACGATGGGCGGAATTACTTTTAAAAAGTCAAGGATGAATTTGGTGGACCTAAAAGCAAATTCGCTGAGACCCACCAACAATCCCAACGGTACTGCAAGAGCAATACCAATAATGAGTCCCACCATAGCGATCAGAAAAGTGACTCCGAGATCGCCCCAGAACTCCCCTGTCTGCAGCATCGCCCACAGAGCGCTAGCAATTTTCGATACAGAAGGAAAAGGCCGGTCGTTGAGGCTTACGGAAACCAATTGCCAGATGAGGACCGCTCCCCCAAGGGAGATGAGCCACAGCCAGTTCTTCGGATTCGCAAACCTCACGACCGACCCTTTCGCACTAATTACCAGCCGATTGCGAGCAATTGCTACTACTTAAATAGTAGCGAAGCAGCATCGACCTTCTTTGAGATGTACCCCATGAAGTTCATCTTGCTAGCCACGCTGGAAACATCCGACGCAGTCACAGCAGAGGTTGGAAGGAAGGGCAGATTACTTGCGGCAGCCTCTGCAGCTGTCACACCAGTGATCTTAGGAATCTCAGCCCGAACCTTAGCGAGGTTTGCCGGAGCAGAAGCCCATGCGTTTGACTCACTCATGGCTTTTTGGAAGGCAAGAGCTAAGTCGCGATGAGCGGCCGTCCATGCCTCCGTAGCTAACCAAACTCCGACAGCGCCACCATCATTGAAGAAGCCAGCGGCTGGGAATCCGAGAAGCGAGAGTCCATCAGCAACTCCAGCGGTGCCAAATGGCTCAACTACGCCACCCGCATCGATGTCACCCTTCTTGATCGCCGCAGCCATTTCTGGCATTCCTAGAGCAAGGAACTTCACCTTGCTGGGATCTCCGCCATCTTCGCGAACCTTGGCAGCGATGGTGACTTCGAGTTGTGCTTTGCGAGCTGGGACGGCGACGCTCTTACCTTCAAGGTCTGCCCACGTCTTGATGGTGCCACCGGTCTTTACCAAGACGGCGGTATCGTCGATCATCTTCGAGGTACCCCCCTCGAGAATCTTCGCTTGTTGCCCGGGGGCGAACCCGTCTCCTGCTGCCAATATCTTGGCTTTCAAGCCGGCGTTCACTACGAAGTTGATGATCGGAACCGTTGGCGCGTATGTCACGTCAACAGAACCTCCAACAAGTGCCGTGAGAGCAACGCCCGGTGCAGGGAACGCATCAGTCCAGGACAACTTAATTCCATACTTGGCAAAGCAGTTGGCCTTATCAGCGGCAAAAACGGCAGCCGTGGTGTTGATTTGAATTCCAGCGATTTTGATCGTTTGCATCGAGGGAGCTGGCGTCACGATTACGCATGGCCCCGCTGGCGCGGCAACAGGCTTGGCAACTGGCTGTGCCACAGTCTTAGCGGTCGTTTTGGTAACCGGCTTCGGAGCAGGCTTATTAGCGGCAAATGCGGTCGGCGCAAAAGCCACTGAAGCAACGAGCGCACTCGCCGCAATTCTGGTCAGGGTACTGGTCTTGAGCATGTAAACCTCCGGGATCAGGGATATCCGTTTGTGTACGAACGTTCTGACATTATCTGACCACGTGAGCGTTGACAATACTTTCAATCACGACACGCCTACTTCTTGGCGCATCGAAGCAACCGTCATTGACGCGGCTTGAAAGATGCCCTAGAAAAGCCAAGTGCCCTCTCAATTCACTCTGCGCAATGTCTCACTTTCTCACCACCCTTCCGCTCTTGTAGACGTGAGAGTGCGCTCGGGACGCATCGTTGCTCTCTCCTTGTCCAGCGAAAGAGGGGCAAGTGAAGGAGAAGATTTCGATGCGCACGGTAAGACATTGACCCCTGGCATCGATGATTCACATCTACATTTGGTTGAAATGGGTAGAGGATTCACTGCCGTAGATCTCCGTAGTGCGGAAAATAACGAAGGCTTTGTTGCCATTCTGAAAAATGCTCGCCCTGAGGCCAATGGTTGGATCCGAGGTCAGGGTTGGGATATCACGGCTCTGAAAGGTGACGGACCCGAAGGACGGCCCACTAACTCTTTAATCACGGATGCGGGCCAAACCGCGCCCGCCGTTCTCGGTGATTTCACCGGCCACAGCACTTTGGTAAATAAGAGCGCCCTGGCACTCGCCGGGATAGATGCACGTACGCCCGATCCGGTAGGGGGACGCATCGATCGCTACTCCGACGGCACCCCCACAGGCTTGCTCTTTGAATCGGCGTCCGCACTCGTTCTTGGAACTATGCCACCCCCCACGCGTGTCGATTTAAAAAGTGCAATTACGTTAGGAGTGCAAGATCTGCTCTCTCGCGGAATCACCGCCTTCACCGAACCCGGAATCGGCCCGGGCGCAGACTCTCTACTCGGCGGCGCAGCTGGCGAAGAGGCGCTTGCGATATACAGAGAGCTTGCCGAATCGGGAGAACTACCCATTCGCACCACATTGATGTTGCTCTTTAGCGGGCTAGGTGGCAGCAACGCGAAAGACATTGCCGCTGGACTTGAGCGTTTTGGAACCGCGCAACCTCTCCTGCCTCATTCATTTCTCGGCATAGACCAAATAAAGATTTTCGCCGACGGAGTTCCACGCAGCAGAACTTCTTGGATGAAGGAACCGTACGACGATGGCTCCTGCGGTCACATGACCATCGAAGGATCCTCTGACGCTGAACGACTCCAAGAACTTGATCTGATAATTTCCGAAATTCACTGTCGAGGATGGCAAGCCGGTCTTCACTCAACAGGCGATGCCACTTCCGAGGCGATTATTGAGTCCATACTGAGAGTCCAGAAAGATGGCCGCAACGGCAGACACTACTTAATTCATGGCAATTATCTGACCGCAGACAACATGCGCACAATGAGCGAAGCAGGCATCGGATTAAATACCAATCCGCTCATCCGCTGGATGGTGGGTCAGGGCAACGATGCACGTCTGGGAATAACTCGAGCTCGCGCCAACCAACC
>JBAXIG010000112.1:0-4014 GCA_037138535.1 Actinomycetes bacterium | reverse complement strand
CCAGCGCGCGCTCATCTCGATGGCTCTGAGCGTTGAGCCAGATCTCCTGATCGCAGATGAACCAACGAGTGGCCTGGACGTGACCATCCAAGCTCAATTTCTCGATCGCATGTGGGAGCGGGCCCGAGATGCAAATATCGCTGTTCTAATTGTCACTCAGGATGTTGGAATCGTAGCCAACTACTGCGATCGCATTGTGATCATGGAAGATGGAAAAATTATCGAAGATCGAACCACAGTTGAATTTTTTGCGAATCCTCACACCGACTATGGGAAGAAGTTAATACTTTCCTCTGGGACCGGCGATAAGACTTCCAACGCGGACGTGGCAATTATTACTTCACCCGAGATCTTGCGCGTCACTGACTTGCGTAAAACTTTCGAAGTGGATGGTGGGAAGCGCCTACAAGCGGTATCGAATGCGAGTTTCCAAATTCATAAAGGGCGCTCGCTAGGTTTAGTAGGTGAGAGTGGGTCGGGAAAGACCACTGTGGGTCGTTTAATTTTGCGATTAGCCGATCCAGACTCCGGAGAAGTGTGGTTTAAAGGTGAGCGAATTGATTCCATTTCTCCGAAGGAGTTCCGCAAGTATCGTTCAAAAATTCAAGCGGTATTTCAAGACCCATTCGATTCTCTCAATCCTCGATGGCCCATTGAGCGGGTTATTCGTGAACCTCTCGATTTGCACACTCAACTAAGTAAAGAAGAGAAGTCGGCGCGTGTGAAGGAACTTGTTTCCCTGGTGGGTCTCACTGACGACATCTTGCCGCTTCGACCTGGCTCGCTCAGCGCCGGCCAGCAACAACGTGTGAGTCTTGCCCGCGCGCTTGCAACTGAACCAGAATTTCTCATTCTCGACGAACCGACATCAGCGCTGCCGCCGGCGGCGCGAGCTGACATGATCCGGCTTCTAAAGTCTTTGCAGGAGCGCTTAGATCTATGTTTCATTTTTATCTCACACGATCTCAGTACAGTCCGCGAGCTCTGTCACGACATTGCCGTCATGTATCTTTCGGAAATCGTAGAGATGGGAACATCTGAACAAGTCTTTAGCGCGCCCAGCCACCCATACACTCGCGCATTACTCGATTCCGTGCTCTTTCATGACCCGAATAATCGGCGAGTTGATCGAAAAGTTAAGACCGAGCTTGAAGGTGAGATCCCAAGCCCGGTGGACCTTCCTGACGGGTGTTATCTCGCCGCTCGCTGCCCGATAGCAGAGCAACGCTGTCGCGACGATCATCAAGAATTAATACAGATTGCGCCATCCAGATCGGTGCGCTGCTGGAAGTCGGTAGAGGCTAGTCAGTGATGACTGCACTGCACGACGAAGTTAACGTGTTAGTTGTTGGCGCCGGCGCTGCTGGAGCGGCTTTTACGTGGCGATTAGCCAGCATGGGAGTGGCAGTAACTTGCCTGGAGCAAGGCGAGTGGCAAAGTCCCGAAAGTTCACTCACCGCTCTGGAAAATTGGGAATCCAAGAGACTTCGAGAGCGCTCAGCTAATCCAAACATCCGGCGCAATGCTGCTGACTACCCCATCCTTGATGACACATCCATCATCAAACCCGCCATCTTTAATGGGGTCGGCGGAAGCACAATTCTCTGGTCGGCTCATACCCCACGATTTAGACCCTCAGATTTTCGAGTAAAAAGTTTGGATGGTGTGGGTGCGGATTGGCCAATCTCTTATTGGGATTTGGCGGAGTACTACGAGATCAACGATGAGATCATGGGAACATCCGGTCAACACGGCGATCCTGGAAATCCACCGCGCACTCCACGCACCACACCGCCTGTGCCACTTGGATTAGCGGGGTCACGACTTGCCGAAGCCCTCAATGATTTGAAGTGGCATTGGTGGCCATCGGACGGAAATATTTTGACTTTGGATCGCGGGTCGAGAAAGGCTTGTAACGGTTGTGGCCCATGCGAGATGGGTTGTGCAAATGGAGCCCGCGCATCGGTAGATATTACTTATTGGCCGGAAGCGCTCGCACTTGGAGCGGAATTACGAACTGGAGCTACGGTCCGTCGAGTGCTAGTTGATGCAAGCGGGCGCGCCTCGGGGGTTGAGTGGATTGATCAAACTGGTCAGGAGCATGTTACTCACGCAAATATTGTGGTGATGGCGTGCAATGGCGTAGGAACCCCCAGAATCTTGCTCAATAGCGTTTCTAAAGAACATCCACGGGGCCTAGGTAATTCTTCGGACCAACTTGGTCGCAACCTGATGCTGCACCCCATCCCGGTGGTGACTGGTGTGTTCGACGAAGATGTGCAAAGTTGGTCGGGTAACGATGCTTTCGCGCTACTCATTCAAGAGTTTTACGAAAACGATGGAAGTCGTGACTTTAAGCGTGGATATGAAATGCAAGTAACGCGTGGTCAAGGACCATTGGTGACTGCATTGGGTGGCTTTAGCCACGACATTCCATGGGGGCTTGGGCATCATGAAGCTTTCGAGAAGTTTTTCGGTCATGTCGCAACTGTTGCCGTTACTTGTGAAGACTTGCCCCATCCGAACAATAGGGTCACGATTGAGCCATCGGTGACCGACAGATGTGGAGTTCCTGCGGCTCGTATGTCTTACGAGTTAGAAGAGAACAGCAAGAAAATGATTAAGCACGGGGTCAAGAGTGCTACCGCTTTACTCGTAAAGGCTGGTGCTCGTGAAACACATGCGAAACCTTTTGCACCTTCTGCGGGATTCCACTTGATGGGGACCGCCCGAATGGGAAGCAATCCGAAAGATTCCTTCGTTAATCAGGCTTGCCGCTCGCACGATATACCAAATCTACTGATTATTGATGGAAGTGTTTTTGCGAGTGCGGGTGCAGTGAATCCCACTCCCACGCTTCAGGCGGTGGCTCTCCGGGCCGCTGACCTTCTGAGAGAGGATGCCCTCGTATGAGCACTCTCCTTGATCGTTTTACTAATGACCTACTGCCGGGAAATGACCATTGGCCTGCTGCGGCAGAAATAGAAGTCGGCGTTGCCATGCAACAATTAGCCTCGACAGATTCCGAACAAAAGTCATTATTCGATCGCTTATTAGATTTCCTAGAAAATCATAAGGATCGCCCTGCTCTTGCCGAAATTCTCGAAGTTAAGGATTCTGAGCTCTTCGGCTTTGCCAAGGTGTTGGCTTTCGAGGCTTACTACATAAACCCACAAGTGCGGGAGGTCATCGCTCGTCGTTCCATGTACGCAAACCGTCCGCCTCAACCAGCAGGTTTTCCAGTAGTAACTAGAACAGTAGCTCCGTGGAATGAAGATGAGATTCTTTGGCGGAGTGATGGCACAGAATGTTCGAATGAAGTCCTGATTGAGCAGAAGAAGGATCCCAAGAAGACCTGGACCGTAGAGGAGATTCGAAAATGGCGACATTAATTGTGCTTTTTAATCTAAAAGAAGGTGCCAGTGCTGCAGAGTATGAAGCCTGGGCGAAGAGTAAAGATGTCCCAACCGTAAAAGGCCTCTCTAGCGTCGATAATTTTAGGGTGTTTCGATCTTCCGGACTTCTTGGCACAGATGCCGCAGCGCCCTATCAATATGTTGAGGTCATCGAAGTAAGCGACATGAACCAATTCGGTATCGATGTTTCCAGCGCGAAAATGCAAGCGATTGCTGCGGAATTTGGTGCCTTCGCCGATAACCCCACCTTTATTCTGGCTGAGCAGAGCGCGTAGGAGTTGTCATGAGTTCATTTATCGGGAAAACCTTGGTGATCACTGGAGCTGGCCGTCGCGCAGGCTTGGGCGAGGGAATCGCTCAAAAGTTTGCCTCCATGGGAGCCAATGTAGTGATTGGTGATATTGGAAAGACTGGCGGAGAGCAATTTCCGAAACACGGTGTTGCTACCGAGAGTGAGATGGAATTACTCGCCCAAGATCTTGAAAAACTAGGTCCCGGGAAAATGCGGACCTTTATTTGTGACGTGCGTGTGGAAAATGAAGTTGAAGCGCTCATTGCTTTTGCAGCAAAGGAGTGTGGATCGGTCGGTATTCTCGTT
>JBAXIG010000111.1:0-4029 GCA_037138535.1 Actinomycetes bacterium | reverse complement strand
TCATCTAGTGAGCCAGGGAAGGTGACAACCCCGACTCTCATTCGACCACTCGAACAGTGAAGTTTTCGATGACTGGATTAGCGAGCAAGAGGGATGCGGCCTTCTCAATTTCGGCGAGGCGCTCTGGTGTAGCGGGGCCCTCGAAGTCGATTTCGAAGGACTTTCCTTGGCGCACGGAGGTGATGCCGGCAAATCCGAGGCGAGGAAGTGCGGCGGCGATCGCCTGACCCTGCGGGTCGAGGATTTCGGCCTTCAGAGAAACATCAACCACCACTTTTGCCACCCTTAATTCTAGTAATTTCATGCTCAACAGAGTGTCGAAATCGCCTGAGCGAGAGCGCTCATCTCAGGCTTGCAAAGTCGCCGATAAGTAGCAGGATGGTCGGATGCGCCTACCCCTCTCTGCCTCGGGATATGACGCGCTGATGGGCGGGATCCTGCGCACGCTCACCGGTGGGCATAAGTGGCTCCATCGGGTCAGTGGCGGACGAGCAGGAAAGAGATTTCCGGGCGGGGCATTGGTGATCTGGGTGACCCTGCCGGGGCGAAAGAGTGGGCTCCCGCGACTCACTCCGTTGTTAGGTGCTCCTGATGGTGATGCTTGGGTGGTGGCTGGTTCAGCAGGTGGCATGTCGAACGCGCCCGAGTGGGCACTCAACGCAATAGCGGCGGCCGAGAACCCCGCGAGTGAGTGTCTTCTAGAAGTGAAAGGTGTGACGCGGCGAATTCGCGTGATCAATTTGGTGGATGAAGCTGAGCGCAGTGCGGCCTATGAAAAATTGATTCTCGATTGGCGATTCTTTAGGTCGTATGCGCAACGCACTTCGCGCACCATCCCCGTCTTCCGCCTCGTAGACATTTAGTCGGCAGAGTTTCCCGCTACGAAGTTTCCTCTGCCATAGGCTGATTTTCTTTTCGTAACTGCCTCAACTTGAATCTGCTTCTTCTCCTCATCAATGCAGATAAAGATCCGAATATTGCCAATAGAACTCTTGCGATAACGTGGGTCTTGGTAGCGACTTCTCGAGAACCGAAATGGCGCAACTGCTATTTCTTCAAAGATTCTTTGACATATTACGTCTCGCAACTTAGTTGGAAGTCTATTAATTTGGCGACGCGCTTGACTACTGAGATTGAGTACATACTTATGATCCTTCATGAGCGCGCGCCTTTCGGGCTTGCGTCGCTCCAGGACCAAAAGCCTCGTCTTCACTTACATAAAATCTCCCCGCAGCGATGTCTTCGCGTCCCTGTTTAATAGCTGCGACTGTTTCGTCATCAGAGAGAATGTCTAATTCGTCTTGCAAATCACTCCACTCGTCAGCGTGGAGAAGAATGAAGGTATCTCCGTTTGCTAAGAGAACCTCCAAAGGTTCATTGCTTATTTTCACCTCCTCCAGGATTTCGGAGAGGCGTGCAGCCAATTCGGCTTGCGTTACTCGTTTCATACCAGTGGACTCTACGTCCTTTAGGGCGCGTTGTGAATGTGCGGCGATAGTTGTCATCGCTATATAGTGAAGTAAAACGCTAGAACATCTTCCCAGTTATCCTCAGGTATGACTCTGTGTACTTACTTTGGGTCTCGGCGATTACAACGCGTGAAAGTTCGGGTGGTGGGAGTTCGCCATTCTTTTCCCACTCTGATTTTGCTAACCAATCACGGAGAAATTGTTTGTCATAGGAAGGTTGCGCCTGACCAGGCTTCCACTCCGTCAATTGCCAGAAGCGTGAAGAATCTGGTGTGAGAACTTCATCTCCGAGCGTGATCACACCTGCAGAGTTTCGGCCAAATTCAAATTTGGTGTCGGCGAGAATAATGCCGCGCCCCTTCGCAATGGATTCTGCGCGTTTGTATATCGCAATGGAAAGTGTGCGAAGAGTGTTCGCATCTTCGATGCCAATGAGATCAACGACGCGATCGAATGACACGTTCTCGTCGTGCTCGCCGACTTCGGCTTTCATAGCGGGGGTGAAGATCGGTTCGGGTAATTCACTTCCATCAACGAGGCCAGGTGGAAGAGCGATGCCGCAGACCGTACCGCTTTCGATATATTCCACCAGGCCTGAGCCAGTGAGATATCCGCGGACAACACACTCAACTGGAAACATGGTGAGTTCTTCGCATATGACTGCACGCTTATTCACTTCTTGCGGGACATCAGTTGAGATCACGTGATTGGGCACGATGTCAGCAATCTGCTTAAACCACCAGAGCGAAAGTTGGGTGAGTACAACGCCCTTGTTGGGAATGGGAGTGGGCAATACCCAATCAAAGGCAGAGATGCGATCACTTGCAACCATAAGTATCTGCCCGGCATCGTTGCGATAGAGATCGCGCACTTTCCCGGTGCGGATATGTTCCCACCCCGGAATTGCATTGGCAGGTGGTGGACCTGCTGGTCCGAAGCCGCTCACTCTGTGGGCTTCACGATTAGAGAATGGCGCCGGCGCGGTACTTTGCCGCATCCGGATATCGCTTGGTGATGGCATTGACCGCGTCGATGATCGCTTTAGTTTGCGAGCGCGCAGCGCCGGTAAATTCCAGTGGTGTCGCTAGGAGTGCATCGAGTGCGGCGCGATCAAGTGGCACGCGCGCATCACCTGCGAGTCGATCAAGGAGATCGTTGCTACTGCGACCAGCGCGCATCTCTAATGCCACCGCGACTGCATGTTCCTTGATCGCTTCATGGGCACCTTCGCGACCAGCGCCAGCTTTTACACACGCCATCAAGATCTTGGTGGTCGCTAAGAACGGTAAGTAGCGCTCGATTTCGCGTGAGATGACTTCGGGGAAAGCGCCAAATTCTTTAAGAACGGTGAGAGTGGTTTCGAGCAAACCGTCGATTGCGTAGAACGCGTCAGCGAGGGCGACGCGGCGCACTACGGAACAAGAGACATCGCCTTCGTTCCATTGATCGCCCGAGATCTCCGCGATCATCTGCGCATAACCACGAAGTACTACTGCGAGTCCGTTGATACGTTCGCAGGAACGTGTATTCATCTTGTGTGGCATGGCAGAGGAACCCACTTGGCCATCAGCGAAACCTTCGGTGACAAGTTCTGCGCCGGCCATCAAACGAATGCTGGTAGCAAGTGATGATGGGCCAGATGCGAGTTGCACAAGTGCAGTAAGTGCTTCGTAATCAAGGGAACGCGGATATACCTGACCCACAGAGATGAGAGTGCGTTCAAAACCCAAGTGTGCAGCGATGCGCTCTTCTAACTTTGCAAACTTTTCTTCATCTCCATCAAAGAGGTCGAGGGCATCTTGCGCAGTTCCTACTGGTCCTTTGATGCCGCGCATCGGGTAACGCGAGAGGAAAGATTCGATGCGTTCAAATGCGATGAGGCTCTCTTGAGCTGCGTTGGCAAAACGCTTTCCGAGAGTGGTCATTTGTGCAGGCACGTTATGTGAACGACCAGAGATCGGTTGCTCTGCGTAGGTGGCCGACAATTCGCCTAGGGAGTGGAGCAGCGCCACAGTGCGATTGCGTACCAACTCGAGAGAGCGCTTGATCTGTAGTTGTTCTATGTTCTCGGTGAGATCGCGGCTCGTCATTCCGGTATGAATCGCTTCGTGTCCGGCGAGTGCGTTAAATTCTTCGATACGCGCCTTCACGTCATGACGGGTAACACGTTCGCGAGTGGCGATGGATTCCAAATCAACCTTGCTGCGCGACTTTTCGTAAGCCGCGATGGCATCGGTGGAGACGTTGAGGCCGAGATCCTTTTGTGCCTTGAGTACGGCGATCCAGAGATCGCGCTCAGCGACTACTTTTGATTCGGCTGCCCAAATTTCGCGCATCTGCATTGATGCATACCGATTCGCTAAGACGCTCATGGGTTCATCCTCTCATCTTTCACAGCTGGCTTCATTGATTCCTGCTTTAAGGATGCGATGTCGGTGCGAAAGTGTGCGCCGGCAATGGTGATCTGCGAAATGGTGGCGTAGGCGATCTTGCGCGCTTCTTCGAGGCTCGCACCTATCCCTGTGATGGTGAGTAACCGCCCTTTAGCGCCCACTAACCG
>JBAXIG010000110.1:0-4075 GCA_037138535.1 Actinomycetes bacterium | reverse complement strand
GAGCCATGCGAAAGGTTGCGGCGCGAATGGGCCGAGACCGAGTCTGTAAGTCGGCTACCCAGATGCGCTCGAAAGCCATACGCTGAGGGTCTTGAATTTGGACGCATTTTGGAGAATAGTTGCCGAATTGACGACCGTCAAGAGAATGCATTACGACCTACGTCACTACTGAAGAGGAGTTCACATGGCTGACCTTTCCAGCCTCGCCCAGGGGATCGTTTCAGGCTCGATCTCTGTCATTGATCTGACAGCCCCACTTAATCCTGAAACCCCAGTTTTAGTCCTACCTGAGCCTTGGGGTCAGACCGCCAAGTTCTCCAGCACCGAGATCTCCAACTACGACGAGCGCGGCCCGTGGTGGTACTGGAATAACTTCTCCACTGGTGAGCACACCGGCACGCACCTTGATGCACCAAACCACTGGATCTCCGGTAAGGATCTCGACGATGTGTCGCAGATTCCACCACAACGTCTTGTGGGTCCTGCAGTCGTTCTCGATTTTGTGGCGCATACCCAAGCAGACCCAGACTTCCTACTCGATGTCACACACATCAAGGAGTGGGAAGCCAAGTATGGCAAGTTGCCAGCACACGGTTGGGTGCTCTTCCGCACTGGTTGGTCGTCACGCGGTAACGCGCAAGATACTTTCCTTAATGCCGATGAGACTGGTCCACACACCCCAGGCCTTTCAATTGCCGCTGCCAATTACTTGGCACATGAGACAGACATTCTTGGTCTTGGCGTAGAGACCGTCGGTACCGATGCTGGTCAAGCGTTTGGTTTTGAAACACCATTCCCTTGCCACGCAAACTTGATGGGTGCCAACAAGTACGGCCTAACCCAACTTCGCAATCTCGACAAGCTTCCTACAACAGGCGCTGTGGTTATTGCAGCACCGCTCAAGATCGAAAAGGGTTCAGGAAGCCCCACTCGCGTTCTTGCGTTGGTCTCCAAGTAATCCTCAAAGAAATTACTTCTTCCCAGAATGTGGGGTCGGCCTTCGGGTCGGCCCCACACTTCTATTTGCATCCAGAACTTCAATAATTTCCATAGGTACTGAACTCGCTGACTGGTAAGTTTGACAAATGGGAGAGCGAAGATCGCCGCGAGTTTCCATTTTGCTGATGGTTTTATCAGCGCTTTTCCTGGTCGCAAGTGGGCCGGGGGCGCAAGCAGTTGATTCGCCTGGGCAAGAAATTCTTAGAGATTCGAACGCTCGATGGGCGGTGAGGTTATGTACCAGCCCAACAAATCTCACGTGCATGGAATCGCTCACTGCGATTTTGCCCAACGGAAGTAGTAATGAACTTAAACTTCTTCGAGCGGATTCCGAGAGCGACGTAGACTCACAAGGACAAGTGCAAGAAGGGAATATCTCTGAGTGGAGTTTTGTGGATGTAGATGGATCCACTCGCCAAGTGATGACCTATGGAAATCTGAGCGGCGAGAAATATAAGGGCGAACAAGTGAATTTTAAGCTGCAGCCCAAATTAGACTTCGGCTTCATCAACCTCACTGAAAAAGATGTGCGGTCAGGAATAAAGTTTAAGTTTGTCTTTAGAAGTTCTTGGGTGGTACCTGTCGCTTCTTTCCTCATGGCTGCTAATTCTGATTACACAGATCAGAAGATTGCAAATGGACATCGTTACACCTATATCGGATCTCCGTACTTGGGAAGCAATTATTGGAATAAGCCATTAATCGACCTTCCGGAGAGCGAACAACTCACCACTAAGTCTGACTCCGAAGAAGTTCGCCTCTATTTTTTGATTGATCATGCAAGCTCCATTCCAGGTGGATCGTATGGGGACACCCGGTGCAGCGCACTCGGTTATCCAGTGACGTCGCATAACGCTTTTGGTGGAGGAATTCCAAATCTTTCGGATAACGATACGATGAAATTCGAAATTTACTCTCCACATTTTCTATCAACTGGCGAGTTAAATATGGGATTCTTTAGTACATACATGTCGGTTGCTTGGATGGATTGCATGTGGCCGAAGAATAATGTGACAAAATCTCCCAAGGTTGAAGTTTCGGTAGTCAATGCAGATGGTTCGACCCAGATTGCAACTACCTCTTTTAATATTCGAGATGGTTTTTTAGTTGTCCACGCATATGGGTTTCATTACAGTGCACCGACGATTCGTTTGAAAGTTGTCAAGCCAGATTTTGCTCCAGAGGTAACTCCTGTGGCGACGAAGGTCTCAGGGAGTGCTACGAGCAAAGCAAGTAAGCCGGTTGCCAAGGCGAAGTCAACAACCATCACATGTTACAAAGGCAAGACGACGAAGAAAGTGACCTCTGTTAATCCTCAATGCCCTGTGGGTTACAAGAAGAAGTAGTTATTACTTGCGGCCAAGGAGGCGGCTGGCAACGAGGAAGCCAGAGCCACCACCAAGACCAGGGCCAGGGTGTGTAGAGGCACCGATATGCCAGAGACCTCTTACTGGTGTGCGATGTCCGGTTGCTGAAGAGAGCGGGCGCCAAGCAGCGTATTGATCAATGCGACAATCGCCGGCGTAGGGATCTCCACCCACTAAGTTCACGTTCATGCGTTCGAGGTCTGCTGGGCCAAGATTGATTTGCGCTTTGATGAGTGCACGAAGGTTGGGAATTTCTTCGCATATCTGATTAATCACACGTTCTGCATATGCGTCGCGAATCTCATCGGTCCAGGTGCCATCGCCCACATTGATTTCTCCAGCAAGATCGCCCTTGATTACTTGTGGATTTTCTTGAAGTTGGATCCAGAGGATGGAAGCACCTTCAGGTGCGCGTGTGGGATCAATCGTGCACGGTTGGCCGACCACGATGGTGGGGCGACGGGGGAGCCATCCACGATTGGAAGCATTGACTGATTCGCTTAAGGAATCCATGCCATCCATCACGTGCACGATGGCAACATCACCTAGGCGCCCATCACGCTTCCATTCAGGCTTGCCCGAAAGCGCGAGATGGATTTGGAAACCTGCGCGTCCGTAACGGAAGTTGTTCGCAGCTTTCTTGAAAGTATCGGGAACGTCTTGAGCAGGAAGCAGTGTGTTGTAGAGCGCTTGTGGGGTAACGCTGGCGAGTACTGCTTTACCTGCACGCACTTCTTCCCCACCGGCGCTGCGCACACCAACTGCTTTGCCAGATTCAGTAATGATTTCGGTGACATCAAAGTTTGTGATGATCGTGCCGCCACCTTCTTTGATGATGCCGTGCAGCGCGTTCACCAGCACCACGCCACCACCGACCGGCACGGGCATTCCGCCAAGCGCGACCGCTGCTGAAATCACTTTGGTAATAAAAGCACTCGCTGCGTCATCAGGTCCCAGACCGTTATGGAGCGCCCAAGGCGCGAGCAGGCTCTTTGAAACCTCGGAAGTAAAAGTCCGATCAAGCCACGGTGCTGCAGGTTCCAAGATTTCAGGCGCTGTTCCAATGAGGCCGCGAGTGCCAAAGCGCCGACGAGCGGTGAAGAGAAGTTTGAATGACTTGCGCTTCCACAGATCGGCACCAAGGAGACCAAAGGCAAGATCGATCTTTCCCATGAACTCGCCGAGCATGCCTTCCCAGGCGGCTTTGTCACCGAGGCGATCAAATTCAGCTGATGTCGCAGCAGCATCTGCGAAGAGAATCGCACTGCCTTCCTTACAAATCACTCCGGTGGGTGCGGGAGTGTTTTTGTATTCCACTCCGCGCTTTTCTAGGAGTGGTGCGAGTTCTGCGTAGGCAGGTCCGCCGATAAATAGTGGGTGCCAACTGGAGAGAAGTTCGTGTGTGTAGCCAGGAAGAGTTGCAGCTTCAGTGCGGATGGCGCCGCCTGGGCGATCGTTGCGTTCGCAGAGTGCGACTTTCCAACCTTCTTTTGAGAGTACGGCGCCAGCCACCAGTGCGTTAATGCCACTTCCAATGATGACTGCGTCATAGTTCTTCATCTGCGCCTCTCTTAGCGAAACTGCTTGAAGTCAGGTGGACGTTTCTCAATGAATGCTTGCGCGCCCTCATTTGCTTCATCTGTTTCGACGAAGAGATCAAGTACATCGAAGGCGAGTGATTGGATGCCGCCGATGTGATCGGTGTCTGC
>JBAXIG010000109.1:0-4111 GCA_037138535.1 Actinomycetes bacterium | reverse complement strand
CTGATGCGCTACCGCTTTCGTGGCAAAGGAGTCGCAAATCTCCTCCTCTTCTTGCCGATGGCATCGCCCGAAGTAGTAATGGGTTCTTCGCTGTTGACACTCTTTGTCTCAGCAAGTTTCCCGCTAGGGTTTTGGACGATCCTGATTGCACACATCATGTTCTGCCTCTCCTTCGTGGTGGTCACCGTGAAGGCTCGGCTTGCAGGTATGGATCCGCGTCTTGAGCAAGCCGCCATGGATCTCTATGCCAACGAGTGGCAGACCTTTAGGCGCATCACGCTCCCACTTCTTGCCCCGGGCATCGCAAGCGCGGCCTTGCTCTCTTTCTCGCTCTCCTTCGATGACTTCATCGTGACCAACTTTAATTCTGGCTCCACGGTGACTTTTCCCATGTTTGTCTGGGGCTCCGCGCAGCGTGGCATCCCACCTCAAGTGAACGTGATTGGTGCGGGGGTATTCCTCATTGCGCTAAGCATCGTGGTGTTGGGGCAGATCATTGGCGCCCGAAGGCGGAAGGCGCTGGCTGCCTAAACTGGGTTAGAATGGGGCCACAGTCTCAGTCAGGAGTTCTTATGTCCGGTGGCCCATCATTACCCCAAGAGCGCAAACTCGTGACCGCCATTCCTGGGCCAAAGTCGACTGAACTTCTCAAGCGTCGTAGCGCTGCGGTTAGCGCTGGTCTCGGTGTCGGTATACCGGTCTTTGTGACCGCAGCCGGTGGCGGAGTCATTCAAGATGTAGACGGTAACTCCATCATCGACATGGGTGCGGGTATCGCGGTAGTCAACGTCGGTAACTCGGCAGATAAAGTGGTAAAGAACGTGCAAGCGCAGGTTGCTGCATTTACACACACCTGTTTCATGGTTGCTCCCTACATGGGTTATGTCGAAGTCTGCGAGCACCTCAATCGCCTTACCCCAGGTGATCACGAGAAGAAGAGCGCACTCTTCAACTCCGGCGCAGAGGCACTCGAGAATGCGGTGAAGATCGCGCGCGTCTACACCAAGCGTCAAGCTGTCATTGTCTTTGAGCATGGCTACCACGGTCGCACCAACCTCACCATGGCGATGACCGCAAAGAACATGCCCTACAAGCAAGGTTTCGGACCTTTCGCTTCTGAGATATATCGCATGCCGATGGCCTATCCATACCGTTGGATGACGGGTGAAGAGAATTGCGCTGCTGAGGCGCTTGAAGAATTCATTCATAAAGTTGAAAAGGAACTCGGCCCAGAGAACGTGGCCGCCATCGTGATTGAACCCATTCAAGGCGAAGGTGGCTTCATTGTTCCGCCGAAGGGTTTCCTCCCCGGCTTGGCAGCGTTTGCAAAGAAGCACGGAATTGTTTTTGTTGCTGACGAAGTACAAACGGGCTTTGCTCGTACAGGTCAAATGTTCGCGTGTGAAGATGAAGGTGTTGTACCCGACCTCATCACTACTGCAAAAGGCATTGCAGGTGGATTGCCGCTCTCTGCCGTTACTGGGCGCGCAGAAATGATGGATAGCGTGCACGTCGGTGGCCTGGGCGGAACATACGGCGGATCTCCGATCGCCTGCGCCGCTGCATTGGGCGCCATTGAAACTATTGAAGAGCACGATTTGGTCAGCCAGGCACGTGTGCTCGGCGAGATCATGACTTCATCCCTCCTTGAGATGCAGGCAAAGCATCCAGTGATTGGTGATGTTCGTGGTCGCGGCGCCATGGTAGCTATCGAATTGGTGAAGCCAGGAACCAAGGATCCAAATCCGGATGCCGTTGCGCAGATTGTGAAGTACTGCACCGCAGAAGGTGTTCTCGTGCTCTCTGCGGGTACGTACGGAAACGTACTTCGCTTCCTTCCACCACTCGTGATGCCGGAGCACTTGCTTCGAGAAGCGCTGGAAATAATCGAGAAGGCAATCGCTTCACTTATCTAGTGAGTTAATTGGCTCTTTGGGGCGTAATTCTCGAAGACTTCGACTATTTCTACTTCTTCACCAAAGCAGTCTGCAATTGCAATGCGCACGTTCTCGCGTAATTGCTCTCTATCTTCGATTCATTCATACGTTCCTCCTCAACAATTGAATTGCCTCTCTCTCGGAGAGACCGATGTCGGTTACTAGAAGACTCCTCACAAATCTAGGAGGTACGGTAATGCGATCGTGAAACACCACGTCTTTTCTTCCGGTCGCTCTGAGTAGTCGATGAGATCCGCGCCTACGTTGGTGAACCTCTACATAATTGAATGGATCCCGTTGAAGGATTCTTAGAAGTTGCCGCGCTTTCATATTGGGAAATTGCTCGATGGGCGAAGCGTGGTGAAGGGATAGGGGCAAGGAATGTCCGTATATACAGGGGAGTCTGTATATACAGGGGAGGTAGTACGGGCGCTTGAAGCGCAAAGATTCTTTGCAACGGGTAGATCACAGTTACTTTGATTTGAGTGGTAATTTGTTCAGGTGCGTACTCTGCGGGTTCTCATAGCGGCGGCACTCGCACTGTTGCTCTCAATCCCGGCCGCTGCCGCAACGGTTAAGGTCGGATCCACCTGCACCAAGATCGGGCAGAAAACTACTGTAAAGAGCCAACAACTCATCTGTGCTCAGGTGGGAAAGAAGAAGCTCTGGCAAGTGGTGAAGAGCCCTGTGATCTCCAAGCCAAAGCCAACACCAACTCCCACACCAAAACCAATACCGACTCCCACACCAAAACCGCTTCCCACGCTCTGTGCGACAGCAACATCCCCGACAACATCAGCCGGATGCGCTACCCCGCCAAAACCTGCAGAGACGTCCACAATCGAGCCGGCACCCACGCCGGTTCCGACTCATACTGCAACACCTACTCCAACACCTACTCCAACACCTACTCCAACACCTACTCCAACCTTAATTCCCGTGCCGACACCAGCACCCGCACCAGCACCAGCACCAGCACCAGCACCAGCACCAGTCGTAGTGATACCTACTGCTGGGGGAGATCCACTCTCGGTATGTCAGCTGACAGATCATCGTGCAACGAGTTCGCAACCTTGGACCGGGGCGGTTGCATACCCTGCTTCGGATTTCTCGCGAGAACCGAATCTACAGTTAATCGGAACTACCAAGGTGGCCTTCATCCCAATCGATTTCTCAGATGTACCAGGTTCCGGCAAACCTTTGGATGTGGGTCAGTCACAAATTGATAATGTAAATGCTTGGCTCAAGTACTACACCAACGATAAGTTGAAATTTCAATGGCAAGTGCATAACGAGTGGATTCGCGCACCTAAGCCGTCAACACAATATAACTGGGCACATCCACCGTCAGGAGGGTATGCCGGGCAAACCACTCCGCAAGCACAGACTGATGTAGAGATGGGCAATCAGCTCATCACGGCTGCGAAGGATTATTACGACTTCACTGGAGTGGGTGCCGTCTTCTTCTTACTTCCCTCAGCTACGCGCGCCGTAGAAACTGAATTCACTCTGCGAGGGCGTACCTGGCAAACAAATCAAGGGGCTCAGCGCTTTAGTTTCTTTGCGCCGGGGGCGTACATTTATGCAAATAATCTTCCAATCTGGTCGTGGTGGATGCACGAGGTCATGCACTCCTACGGTCTTGAAGGCCACGCTCCACATGATTATGTGGACCTCAACATCATGGGAAATCAATCCGGAAAATCTTCGACGTTATCGACATGGGATGCGCTTATTTCGGGGTGGCTCAATCCTGGAGATGTTTATTGCATTTCGAAGGATCACATCACTTCTACGACCGTCAAATTAGTTCCCATGGAACGTGAAGAAGCGGGTGTGCGTTCTGCGATGATCACCCTCAACGATCATCAGGTGCTCGTCATTGAATCTCGACGCAAGGATAAATGGGGCCCAAGTTGGTATGACAGCTTTGGTGGCGTGACTGCATACCTCGTGGATACAAGTATTGAAAATGATCGAACGGGTGAGGGGCGCGGTGATGATGTTGCTCGCTTTGCCGTGTATTTACGGCCGGATGGAAAAACCGCAGATTCTTGGTATCCCACGCTTGTTACCGGTGGCAGCATTTCTATGGAGCAGATTCTACTCAACACTCCAGGGAAGTCTTTGACCTACTCAGGGCTCAAAATAACCTTGGTGAGTAACGGTGCAAA
>JBAXIG010000108.1:0-4198 GCA_037138535.1 Actinomycetes bacterium | reverse complement strand
GTTCCTCTGCTTACCAAACTCATCCAGCAGAGTGGTGCCATCGCACTTTGGGATGCTTCGCACGCTACCGGATCGATCGCCATGAATTTCGACATTGATGGTGTTGATGCTGCCGTCGGTTGCACCTATAAGTATGGGAATGCTGGGCCTGGAGCGCCAGGTTGGCTCTATGTCAGTAAGAAAATGCAATCAGAATTGAAAGTTCCTATCCAAGGGTGGTTCGCGCAAGCAAACCAATTCGGCATGGACGCTCGCTTTGAACGCGCACCAGGGATGAAAGGATTTCAAATTGGTACTCCACCAATCTTTGGGCTGCGCAGTATTCAATCTTCTTTTGCCATGATCGAGGAGGCAGGAATTAATACGATCGAAGAGAAGTGCGCCCGAGGTACGGAGCTCATGATTGCGCTCTATGAAGGATGGTTAAAAGAACTTGGATTTGAATTAGGGACCCCACGAAATCCAGCAGAGCGAGGTGGGCACGTTTCGCTACTCCATGCTGATGCTTTCCAAATATCCGTGGCGATGCGGAGCTTGGCTAAGGTCATTCCCGATTTCCGAAATCCAAATGCCATCCGATTAGCTATCTCCCCACTACCTACCTCCTATGTCGAGGTGTGGGATGGCTTTGTCCGACTACGTGATCTGGTCACAAGTGGGGAGTACAAGAAAGTAAGTACCACCGGAGCGAAGGTTCTCTAGCCCCATGATTCGCTCTGCTCACGTTGATCCATTCACGCGCGATAATTTGCCGCCTAGTAAACTCTGGCCAGAACTCATCAATATTCCGGCATATCCTGAGCGACTTAACGCAAGTGTTGAGTTGCTTGATCGCACAATTAATTTGGTAGGTCGTGACAAGATCGCACTCATTGCACCGGAGGGCGAAGTTACTTACGGTGCATTGCTTGACCAAGTTAAATCACTTGCTCGCTTTTTCGAGGCATCGGGAGTACTCCCTGGAAATCGAGTGCTCCTTCGGGGACCAAATAACGCATCGGTGGTTGCGCTCTGGTTTGCTCTGCTCCGCATCGGTGCAGTAGTAGTCACCACGATTCATCTTCAGCGCACAGGCGAATTAGAGAAGATCGTTGAAATTGCTGATGTGCAATTCGCGTGCGTAGACCATCGGTACGTCGAAGAGTGGAGCGCTGTTACGGGCTTTCACGGAGAGACATTTGTTTACGGATCAGGAACGGCTGACGATCTTATCCAAAGATGCGCGTCATTTTCAGGTGACCATACGCCCTGTGATACCGCATCTGATGATGTAAGTCTGCTGGCTTTTACTTCAGGATCAACTGGAATTCCCAAAGCGACCATGCACTTTCATCGCGACATTTTGACTATCGCAGATACCTTCTCGAAGGAGGTCTTGAAACCAAAGAGCAGCGATATCTTTGCTGGATCACCGCCACTTGCTTTCACCTTTGGTCTTGGAGCGCTGGTCATCTTTCCGTTTCGAGTAGGTGCCACCAGCTTACTCTTGGAGGGTGCGCCCCCGCCGATCCTTCTGAAGGAAATTGCCAAGCATGGCGTCACCACACTTTTTACGGCGCCTACTGCTTATCGGGCGATGCTCGGGCACCTCGCGGAGACTGCAATCCCGACGCTGCATACCTGTGTATCCGCTGGCGAGCATCTTCCAAAGAGCACATGGGAGGCGTGGAATGCCGCGACTGGAATTCGCATTATTGATGGCATCGGAGCCACTGAAATGTTGCACATCTTTATCTCGGCGGCGGGCGAAGAAATCATTCCTGGAATGACTGGAAAAGTCGTGCCTGGTTATGAGGCGATAGTTGTCGATGAGGAGTTGCGCTTAGTGGCGGATGGCGAGATCGGGCGCCTGGCAGTCAAGGGCCCTACTGGATGTCGCTATCTGCATGATGATCGACAACGCAATTATGTTGAGGGTGGGTGGAACCTCACTGGCGATCTCTACATCAAACATTCGAACGGCTACTTCCAATATCAATCGCGCTCTGACGACATGATCATTTCTAGCGGTTACAACGTGGCGGCTCCAGAAGTTGAAAATGCCTTACTCCTGCATCCTGCAGTAGCCGAGTGTGCGGTGATCGGTTTACCCGATGAAGAACGCGGCATGGTGGTCGCTGCATACGTCGTTCTAAGGAGTGAGTTTGTGGGCACTGCTCAACTTCGAAAAGAATTACAAGATCATGTTAAAGAGACGATCGTGCCCTTTAAGTATCCGAGGGTGTTGGAATTTGTAGAGGCTCTCCCAAAAACGACTACCGGAAAACTTCAACGATTTAGGCTCAAATCGTGAGCGAGGATCGCTCCGTATTTGATTTACCCACGCGCATCCCAGATCGCACTTGGGCGTATGGAAGCGATCCAGATCAAGTTGCAGATATCTTCGGCACCCTAAATTTGCATCCACTCGTATTGCTCCACGGTGGTTATTGGCGCCCGCCATGGGATCGAACTTCGCTGCGGCCGTTGGCGGGCGCACTTGCAGATGCCGGGCACGCCGTCATCTCGCTCGAATATCGACGGATCCCAGGCGACCCTGACGCCATGGTGGCGGATGTAGCGGCGGCTATTGCTGCCATACCCGCAGAAGCGGTCACTCTCATTGGCCATTCGGCTGGGGGTCACCTAGCACTGTGGGCAGCTGCCAACATCTCGAAGGTGAAGAAGGTAGTAGCTCTCGCTCCGGTCTCTAATCTCCAGATGACTGAGGAACTCCATCTTGATGAAGGTGCAGCGGCTGATTTCCTTGGATGCCCAGCGAGTACGAGACCCGATCTAGATCCGATGCATCTTGAGTATCGAGATGTCGAGGTGATAGTTGTGCAAGGGAATTCAGATATTCGTGTTCCCGTCGAGATGAATCGCAGTTTCTCACGTGAACATGCGCACGTGAAGTACACGGAGTTTTCAAGCATTGGGCACTTTGAACTGATCGATCCAACTAGCACTTTTTGGATCCATGAAGCTGGAAAATTTTTGTGATGGCTACAAGAGATTGTATCGATTGAATCCTAAGAAATCAGTATTGGCTTTGACAGTGCTCCGTGACCATGGGTGCGCTTCGTGAGTCATCACTTCTGAAATCACTCGTGGCAATGAGTGGGAGACATCAGGAGTAGTTGTATTAATTACACCCCAGGAATTCTTCTTTGCGATGCGCAATAAATCCTTGTTTGCATTAACCACCCAGGCGCTTCCAGCAATGGAGAGCATGGGCAGATCATTTATCGAATCGGAATACGCGTAACTTTGATCTAGATCGATGCTCTCCCGTTGCGCAAGCGATCTAATGGCTTCGCCTTTTGCCGGCCCTCGCATAATTGTTCCGTGAAGGTACCCCGTATATCGACCCTCTTGAACCTCCGGGATTGTCGCAAGTGCGCCATCCATTCCAAGGTAGTGCGAAATAGGAAGAGCCATTTCAATGGGGCTTGCGGTAACTAGCCATGTCTTGTGGCCTTGCTCCTGGTGTTGCCGTATGCGATCCCTTACTTCAGGGATTAAGGCTTCCTCAAGAAACTCACCGACGACTCGGTTGCACAATGATTCCATCTCTGATGCGTCCAGGCCTGTAACAATGGAGAGCCCTCGATCGGAAACGAATCTTGTGGTGGATTTTGACTCAGTCTTGCTCCAGACATATTTAAATTCTCGAAATGCAAACCTTGCAAGATCGCGTCTAGTGAGAAATCCTTCGCCCACCATTCGACGCGCAAAATGAAAGAGGGAAGACCCACGGATGACCGTGTTATCCAAATCAAAGAAGGCTGCGATGGTCATATCACCAGGGTAAGGTGCGTGCTTCCTCGAAATAGAGATTATTTGCGTAAATGCTATTTGTTAACTCTATGTTCAAGAAATCTCCATCTTCTGCTTGGTATTCATGCCATTAGTTTTGGTTCCTTTGACTCGTGCGAATCATGATTGTTGCCGAGTCATTCCTGCCGCGGACAAACGGCGTTGTTAACACGGTCATGCGAGTGGCAAAGTACCTTCGGGGCACTGGGCATGAAGTCCTCATTCTGGCTCCTGGCCTCAACGCCTCACGCTCGTATGAAGATGTTCCGATCGTCCGCACCGCATCTGTCGTCATTCCTGGAATTCCCGAGACTGACTTAGCCTTCGTCAGCACCGCTCAAATCGTGAGAGAAATTCGCAAGTTCACACCAGACGTGATTCACCTCGCCTCACCCTTCAT
>JBAXIG010000107.1:0-4244 GCA_037138535.1 Actinomycetes bacterium | reverse complement strand
AACGTGCGCATGGCACTTGATGTAGCGCGCACGTCACGCACCATCTTGGCCGCTAACGGCGTCACCCTCGAGTACCCCGTCATGCGTCACGCCAACAACTTGGAATCAGTGCTTACCTACGAGGGGACGAGCGAGGTTCACTTGCTCACCATCGGCCGCGCCCTGACCGGCATTCAAGCCTTCAAGTAACCGGGGATATCCCGACCTGGCAGGTCTCAATGAGGCGTCCTGCCGGAGGTATGAGAAACCTTGGGAAAACCGGCTAACCTGCTTCCATGCAGAAGAGCGGACAATTCCTTACCGGTATCGTCGCAGTTTTTGCCCTATTCGCGGCTGGAAGCGCGCGAGCAGAAGTCGTCATCCCTAACGATTTAGTTATGCAACCCATGTACGGAACCGTGGTTAGTGACGGCACGCTCTTCTCGAGCGAATCCGTTTCAAGCGTCACCGCAGGTACTCCTCCTGACCAAATGACAGGCAAGGGTGGTGGTAATTGGGTCTGCAAGAATTTCGATGACCCAAATTGCCAAACACAATCTTCGATACACGGAACGATCATCCTCTCTCCGTGTAGCAAGACCACTGAACCCGTTTGTATTGACTCACTATCAATTGGCCGAGATGGCGAAAAACTTTCTCCCGCTACTTTGGCCTTTGAAGCCGTCTCACAGAAGATCCCCGCAAGTCCTACATCAGGGGTCCCAGCTGGCGGGAGCGCGAGTCTCTGGAAAAGTTCAGGGGTACTCAACGCCTTCGGAAGCAATGACTACTTAGTCGTAGTTGCGATGACTTATGCCAAGAATAAAGGTACGGATAAAGCGACACTCAACGGTTTCATCGCAAATGTGCTTCCGTCTCAAGTGAGAACTGGAGATACCTACTACGCCGCTGAGAGTTTCACGGAAAATTCGACTTCTGGAACGCCGAATGCAGGTGTTGGGTGGAGAGGATCTCGCGGATACATCAACCATAGCGAGTGCGAGATGACCACTGATGGATACTGCTTTATCCGTGAAGATTTCTCACCGAATACCAAGGTGTCCATCAACCTGCATCTAAATAACAGCCTTACCGGCTGGCTCTTTGGGCGATTGAAGACTCCAACAATTTCCGTAAACAAAATTTCTGACTCGATCAACCAACTTACTGTTGAAGCTCTGCCCACTGTTGTGCCTAACTTGGTTGGCGCAGTTTTAAAATCTGATCTGTCAAAGAATCCAAAGATTGAGAACGAACTCAAATTGCAGGGAAGTGATCGCTATAACCAAGTAGTTGGTAGTAGTAGGTTTAACGCATCCCTCGGCAGTGGAATGAATAACCTCGGGCGTTTTACAGTTTTTGAGGATGTGCTTAAGGTCTACTCGGGAAATGATTCGAGATTCCAGAAATTTACTCGCTGGACCTTTGGATCTACCCAATATGACGGCAGCGTCTTCGCCTCTACCTGCTTTGCTGACAAAACTAAGTTAGTAGGCATCGTCACCACCAATTCACCTTTCTACGAATCGGGACCTCCTAAGTTCAGCAAAGAAGGTTCACTCAACTACCTCGTTGCCGGTCCCCACTTCGACGCGGATGGCAAGACTCTCTTCTCAGGAGTTTATGACCTCAACATGCGATCGGAAGCAGCCCGTTGCCTCTACGGATTCTCGTCTGCCCCGCTTAAAGCGGTTGTCTCGGTTACTTCTGCTGATGGCACTAGCCAAGACGTGCAGACAGAAGCATTGAGCGAGAAGGATGGCTGGCTCCACCTCGGGGCATACAACTTCCTCTTCTCCCAACCCACCATCCGCATCAAACTTACCCAAGAGAACGCAGTAGCCCCCACTTCGGTCACTCCCGCTCCAGTCACTCCCGCTCCAGTCACTCCCGCTCCAGTCACTCCCGCGTCAGTCACTCCCGCGTCAGTCACTCCCGCGTCAGTCACTCCCGCTCCAAAGGCAAGCACGCCTGCAGCACCTGCGAACCCAAACAAGTCCAAGACGATTATCATCACTTGTGTCAAGGGAAAGACCACTAAGAAAGTTGTTGGCGCAAACCCCACTTGTCCGGCTGGGTACAAGAAGAAGTAGGCCGGCTAAATGAAACCGCTTCGTGCCACCTTCGCGATTTGATTTGCCTTTAGCCTCTTCGCGTGCACATCTCAAGTGGCTACCGATTACGCACTCTCTCGCATTCAATTCGATCGCCCCATCGCCGCTTTCCAACTCACCCAAGAGAAACTTGCGAATATGGCACTCGAAGTCCAAAAGGGTTTCTTGCTCGCACTGCACCTCGGTCGGTTGAAGAACGTAGAGAAATTGCATCCAGAGCAAATTAGCCTCGGCAAACTTAACAACGTGCGCATGGCACTTGATGTAGCGCGCACGTCACGCACCATCTTGGCCGCTAACGGCGCCACCCTCGAGTACCCCGTCATCCGTCACGCCAACAACTTGGAATCCGTGCTCACCTACGAGGGAACGAGCGAGGTTCACTTGCTCACCATCGGACGCGCCCTCACCGGCATTCAAGCCTTCAAGTAAACGGGGTCACCCCCGCTTCTCGTCGCGTTCTCCACTTCTTTCTAGATCTCTTCGTCGGTCTCAGATAGACTCAATCCATGAAGCAGCCGCGTAAAATTGTCATCATTGCGCTCGTGAGCGCGGCGCTCATCACTTCATTGGGCGTGCCCTCACACGCTCTTGATCCTTCTGGAAGTTATAACTCAGTCACCGGAGTAGTTCCTCCCACCATTCCTTCGTGGGGACTGATCGTTGATGAACCACTTACAGGCGGGTTTCAAACTGTCTCATCGATTGTCGCTGGAGTTCCGCCGACTTATTCGGGCAAACTTCTCGACGCAGAAAACAGAGTCTGCAAATCTGCCGGAGACCCTCATTGCGCAGGCATGTATAACTTAATTGCCCAACTCATGCTTCCACCATGCGTTGATGCAGCAAGTCGAATGTGTGTAGAGGGTTTAGAGGTCAGCACCAAGGGATCTGCACTCACTAAAGCAACTCTTGATCACACTGTGGCCAGCGAGCCGACTCCTGCTGACTCCACGATTGGCTTACCAGCGGGAGGATCTCCGAGTCTTTGGAAAGCACCGTCGGCGACCCATGTAGGTGGCACAGATACCTACGGCGTCGTGGTGAATGCTCAATACCAAAAGATGCTCAAAGTCCCTGGAATTCAAGAGGGAAGTAAATTGCGGCTCATCAGCTTTAACGCCAGCGTTATCCCCGTGGTGATGACGGCACAATATGGGAATGTTGCTGAAGTGAAAGAAGTGCCGCAAGCTGCCGGTCCTCATATGGGTAAATACAATTACACGGTTGGTATGAAGGATGGTGCCACCGGGCCTGCAGTTCAAAATTTAAAATGTCTCTGGACAGAGTTAGCACTCTGCGCCCGGATCTCTTCATTTGCTGAAGACTCAAAAGCCGCCCTCACCCTCCGCATGAATAACGATCTCACAGGGTGGCTCTTTGGGCGGATGAAAGAGGTCAACGTTTCAGTGAGCCCCCTCGACGCCAGCAACAACACGCTGAAAATTGAGGCAAAGCCCGTGGACGTTCCTGCGGCACTTGGCTTTGTCGCCAAAGCAGACATACCAAAATATCCACTCGTAGAAGCTTTTGAAAGATTAAATTACAGCCCTGGAGATGGTAACTACGAAAGAGTTATCGCAAACCAAACAAGTTCCTGGGGTGGCGAAAGTAGTGCAGGAGGTTTTCGTGGTTTTACAGCGTTCGAACAATTTCTTAAACCTATTCAGAGCCAAGGTGAGCGCTGGCTGATATCTGCCGGAGCCACTGGAAACGGGTTAGTAGGAGCGGCAGGCGGCTGCTTTGCTAGCACAGACAAATTACTCGGCTTAGTGACTACTAACTCGCTCATCTACTCACCTGGGCCTCCCGAACTCAAAGATGGTGCACTCATTTACAAGGTCGCTGGATTGCATACGACTGCAAATGGTGATCTCTTCAAAGGAACCTATGATCTTGCAATGCGATCAGAGACCGCTCGTTGTCTCTATAACTTCACAAAAGCACCCATTCGTGCTGAAGTAGAAGTTGTTTCAAGCGATGGATCAAATCAAAATGTTACGACAGTAATTCAAAACGAGAAAGATGGATGGTTCACGCTCGGCGCCTATAACTTCACCTTCTCGCAACCCACGATTCGCATCAAACTTACCCAAGAAAAAGCAGTCACTCCTACTTCAGTCACTCCTACTCCACAGGCAAGCACGCCTG
>JBAXIG010000106.1:0-4348 GCA_037138535.1 Actinomycetes bacterium | reverse complement strand
AATCGCACACGTGACTTGCACGATGCATTGAAGCGTCGCTGTGTGTATCACTGGATTGATTATCCAAATGTGGAGCAAGCAACTGAGATTGTGCGCTCACGTGTTCCAGGGGCAAGTGCACAACTCACGGCGCAGGTAGCTGAATCTGTTGCGCGCCTGCGCACACTCGATGTGCAGAAACCACCAGGGATTGCTGAGGCGATCGATTGGGTAAAGGCTGCTGCGATTTTGGGACTCACGGAGTTAACGAGTGAGAATCTTCAAAACACTTTGGGGAGTGTCCTTAAGTATCGTGAGGATTACGAAGTAGCCCAAGAGAAGGGCTTCAAGTGGGTTGTCGGTGGCTGATTTAGCCGCTATCGCCGCCTCGCTCGGTGAGGTGCTGCACCGTTCCGGAATTCCAGCCACCCCCGAGCGCCAAGCGCGCTTTGCGGCATCAGTAGTTGATATCGCACCCGGCACACTCAATGAGCTTTATTGGATAGGCCGCATAACGCTTGTGAGCGATCACGAACAGATCGAAATTTACGACAAAGTTTTTGACCAAGTCTTCCGCGGCATCATCAACTTCGACGAGTACTTACGCAAGAGTCAAAAACCGGTATCAATGAATTCCAAGCACGCGGATGAAACCCAACCTGCGTCAGGAAGTTCTGGTGATCGCAAAGAGGGAGATGATTCCGCCGGCAGCTCTGCAACACCCGGAGAACTTTTGGATGAAAGCGAAGCTGGCGAAGATCCATCGATACTCGCGGCGGTCAGTGAAACTGAATTACTGCGCGAACGCAGTTTTGCTGAGTGCTCTCAAGATGAGCTCAACCTCATCGCCGCACTCGTTGCCAAACTCCCCCTGGTTCCTCCTCGGCGTGCCAGTAGACGGAGTGCACGCAGTAATCACGGAAATGAACTTGATATGCGCACCACGCTTCGTAAATCTCGAGCAACGGGTGGAGATCCCATTCTTTTAGAGATGAAGAAACCCAAATTGCGACCTCGTCGCGTGGTACTCATCGCAGATGTTTCCGGTTCCATGGAACCTTATGCTCGTGTGTATATGCACTTAATGCGCGGAGCAGTTCTTGCGCTGCATGCAGAAGCATTTGTTTTCGCCACTCGCTTAACAAGGCTCACACGCTTTATTGGGCAAGGGAAACCAGATCAGGCCTATAAAAAGGTTGCCAAAAATACCCCCGACTGGTCTGGCGGTACGCGCATCGGAAAAGCGTTGCTTGCATTCGTACGTGACCATGGTCAACGTGGAGTGGCTCGTGGCGCTGTGGTGGTGATCGTCTCCGATGGTTGGGAGATTGACGATCCGATGCATATCGAACAGGCCATGTCGCGTCTTGCGCGTTTGACACACCACATCATTTGGGTGAATCCACGTAAGGCTTCGAGTAATTACGAACCGTTGGTACGAGGAATGTCTGCGGCACTTCCTTTCGTCGATACTTTCGTGAGTGGACACTCGCTCCGAGCCATTCAAGAGGTACTCGATGCGATTCATCGAGCTACAGATTCCACTTCGATTCACCGGCACGTCGCCTAACCCTTCGGTACCCTCAGACTATGCGCCGCGTGCTGATTGCTCTCCCGCTTTCCATTGCCTTGATCACTGGGGTAACCACCGCCGCCGCTGTGGTCAAGCCCGGGGCGACGTGCAACAAGGTGGGGCAAGTCGCGGTATCTGGAAGTACGAAGTTCACCTGCATCAAGAGTGGAAAGAATCTCGTGTGGAATAAGGGAGTTGCCCTCCCCAAACCGATACCCGCTCCCACTCCAACGCCCGCTCCCTCTCCAACGCCCGCTCCCTCTCCAACGCCCACTCCCACTCCTACGCCCACCCCCACACCTGTGGCCTTTGAGTTTGTGAACCTCTGCGCCGCCGATCCAGAGGTGCCGAGTGAGTGGAAGGCAACACAAGACTTTCTCCTCAAGCAGAGGCAGTGCGCCACGCCTTTTCGTTACGAACCAGTCAAAGTCACCAAGGATTTCGCACTCGTCGAGTTGACTCCTCGTAGCGATCTACTGCCAATTAATACGTGCAAGATTGAGCAATTTAATAACTATCCAATTCTTGGCTTTCCTAATCCAAGCAATGCACAGGCAGTACGTGATTTTGAGGCACGCCGTCATCCTGGACCCAACACTAAATATCAAGTCGTTGCAATTCAGACGCCAGATGCACCCACTTCAACAACACCAACGCAAGATTTTGGTCAGTATTTTGATTTTATTAAAGAGTGGACGCAGAACAACTCAGACAATGGTTCAAGTGTTGAAGTACGGGTACCAAATAAATACTTCAAGATCGCGCGTAGCCTCTCAAGTTATGAAGGAATCAATCTCCATGGAAAACCCGTAGCGGGCGGATCCCAGTTCTTTGTCGACGCGATTGCCGCTGCTGACCCCGAGGTGAATTTCACAGGTGTGGATATGGTGATCATTGTGGTCCCACCGACTACACCCGAAAGTCTCCTCGGGTCGCAACCTTGGGGCGGTCCGGTGCAAAGTAATGAGGGTGTGCTCAATCGCTTCTTCACTTCGGCCCCTAATAATTTGAGTGGGAACTGGCACGTTAATCATTCAATTTTGACGCCAACCATGTGGTTACACGAGATGCATCACTCTGCACTCGACCTCGGCGATCATTCAGATTACATGGGGTTTTGGGGAATGATGTCCGGCGGTGGACTCACCGATCTCTTAGGTTGGGATAAGTATCTCTCCGGATTCTTCAGTGATAGCCAGGTGCGCTGTGCCTCTCCCAACGTCACCTCCACTCATTACTTAACTCCGTCTGCCGCTAAGGGCGCAGTCGAAAAACTGGTGGTGGTACCGCTCTCCAAGACCAAGGTAATCGTGATCGAATCCATACGTCGCGGTGGTTATAACTACAAATTAGCGAAGAATTCGTTAGGTGCGCTGGTTTACACAGTGGATCTGACAAAGACTGAACATGGAGAAGGTCAATATGTGCAGCCACCTACTAGAGGGCTCAACACCGTGAATTTCGCTGATGCTCCGTTAAAGAATGGAGAGTTTGTGGTTGTTGAGGGCGTGCGGATCAGCGTTTCCGCAAGTGGTGGTTTTGGAGACATCGTCAAGGTCGAGAAAGTATCTTCATAGCAATTCTTATGTAGCAGTTACACGGGAGTATCTTTATGATTAGCCTATGACCTTGTTATATCTACTCGATCTGCTTTCTACATTCGTATTCGCGCTTGTGGGGGCACGTGTTGCAGCGGACAAGGGTTTGGATTACGGCGGGATTGCCTTCATTGCAGCGATCGCCTCTGTTTCCGGTGGAACTTTGAGAAATGTTTTTCTTGGGCTTAAACCTATTTGGGTGGTTGATCCATGGATTTCGGTTGCCGTCATTGCGGCAGTCATCATTACGCTGGTATTCCGGCGCGTGACTCAGATCGGCAGAACCCTCATCATCATGGACACTTTCGGCTTAGCAGTAGCCACCGTTTCTGGAACACAGCTCGCATTTGAGCAACACGTCGGTTGGTACGCGGCGATCATTCTTGGAGTAATTACCGCTGTAACCGGGGGACTTTTGCGCGATGTACTCTGCCAACTGGAGCCAGTCTTACTTCACCGCGAAACTATTGGCACCTCGGCACTCGTCGGGGCAATTGTTTTTGTGGCCCTCCATCAATTCCATGTCATAAATACTGTAGCTGCGCTCATTGGTGGTGCTGTTGTGATTGCTACACGGATAATTTCAATTCGGTTCAACATCAATTTGCCCAAATTCAGTAAGTAGCTTGTTTCCTTTGTTGGGTAGGTAAAAACCAAAAGGCACCTGCTGTCACCGAGAGTAAACGCTCCTCACCGGTGAGAATTCTTAGCCGATTTTCTCTATCTTAATGACATCTCCGAAATCGCCAGATTCGACAACGGTTATTTTGTAACCCCAAACAGTCAATGATTGATTTAACTTGAGGGCTGAGTCTCTGCGCCATTTGAGATCAGTGGCGGAAGTCGGAGACACAATCTTGAGAGGTGACTTTCTATATGGAATCGTTGTGTCTAAGGTGTAAATAATCGCACCTTCGCTAAGTGTGCCAAGTGAAGTGTCATAACCAAGGTTTCTCCTCGATTCAACAATGATGGCTTTATATTTAGAAACTGGAACCACCACCATTTTGGTATCGGTGGTAATTTTCTCAACCGGAACTAATAAGTGCGTAGTTATCGATGAACCAGCCACACATCTAACTTGGTCATCATTTAGAAGTCCCAAAAGGAATCTATGCCAAGCTAGTAATTCTGGTGCCACCATTGAATTCATCAAGTCAAAGACACCTAAATCTGATGAATCTTGATTAGTTGGGTC
>JBAXIG010000105.1:0-4370 GCA_037138535.1 Actinomycetes bacterium | reverse complement strand
CTTGTGGATCTGCGTGGCAGACGGAACCGACAAAAGTTCCACGGGCACGCACGATGGGATCAGCAACTAATGGCGCAGCTGCCGCGATAGTTGGTTGGTGCGCTGAGATGAGCTCAGATTTTTCTATATCTTCGTGACGGCAGAGGGCACCAATATGAATGGAGCCATCGGCGTCGCGACGAAGGTAGTTCAATCCGGGGATGTGATTGATATCAACCAACATCTCCGGAGATGCAAAGCGTAGCTTGAGCATAGGCACCAAGCTTTGGCCACCGGCTAGCACCTTGGCTTCGCCACCTCCAGCAGTGAGCAGGCTAATCGCCTCTGTCAGACTCTTCGGAGATTCGTAATTGAACCTTGGTGGGTACATCTCAGTCCTTCCTAATTGCAATCTTTGGGCGAAAACTTTATCCAGCGTCGCATTGTGCGCCTACCGGATTTAACTCTTCAGATTTAACTCTGTGGGTCGCGGATTGCCACCGGGCCAGAATCCGCATCTGGGTCGGGGCGGCGTTCCTGGTGGGGGGGCCAAGGTCCTTGCACTGGCTGACCGGCAACTTTGAGATACTCAGTAATTTGAGGCCAAGCCCAGATAGTGGGGCTCTTTCCACTCTTTGGCGAGTTCTCAATAAGCTCATAAAACCTAGGGTTTCCCGCGCTATGCCCGGACGACTCAACAGCCATTCTGCTCCCATCGAACAGGTAGGGCATCCAAAAATTTCGACGCCTTACGTGCGGTAAATATCTGGCCAAAACCTAACACGGTGTGGCTCGCCTCACAACGGGACGGCGCGGACCAGGAATTGGGAAGGCTCTGACCAGAACTTGGGAAGGACTTGGGAAAGCCCGGTCACCGAGAGAGGGGCAAATTCGCTCGGTAGAGTGGCACCATGTTGCCACCAGGAAGCGAACCACGGGACCAGGTGGATCAAATCGTGGCCGCTTGGCGGCGCGAACGCCCTGACCTCGATGTATCTGCCCTCGAGGTGCTCTCCCGGATCACCCGAATTGCTCGCCACTTAGACATTGCCAGACGGAGCGCATTTGAAAGCCAAGGATTAGAGACTTGGGCCTTTGACGTGCTCGCTGCGCTTCGTCGGGCTGGCGCTCCATATGAACTTTCAGTCGGCACGCTACTTACCGTAAATTTAGTGACGAGTGGAACAATGACAAATCGCGTCGACAAGCTCACCGAACTGGGCTTAGTCGAACGTCGCCCACACGAAAGCGATAAGCGCGTGGTCTTTGTGCGTTTAACTCCTGCCGGGAAGGAGCACGTTGACTCCGCGCTCGAGGTATTGCTTTCAGGAGAAGAAGAGCTACTGAGTGCTTTAGATGAACGCCAACGTCGTGAAATGACCGTCCTTTTAAGCGCCTTGCTAAGCCCCCTAGATGATATTTCTGAAGCCGAGTAAATTTTTTCCTAATCGGCGAGCGTGAGCCACAATTCTTCAAGTTCATTGACTGATTTCTCTTTGATACGGAGTTCTTCGGTAAGCGCAGCGAGCCTTGGGTAATCGGTGCTGGCTGCTGCCATATCGAGATGCACTTGCTTCAGCTCCTTATCTAACTTAGCTAACTGTCGCTCGACTTTCTCTCGCTCTTTCTTTGCTACTCGTTCCTCAGCTGCCGACTTTGGTGCGGCGCTACCCGAAGATCCCATGGACAAAGTCGAAGTGTTCGGTGACTTGGCTTCGATTTCTTTTCTGATTTGAAGATATTGATCGATACCACGAGGTAAGTCATGACTCGTACCATCTCCGAAAATACCAAACATGGTGTCGCAAACCCGCTCAAGAAAATATCGATCATGCGAAACAACAAGCAAAGTTCCCACAAATCCATCGAGTAGATCTTCCAGTGACGAGAGCGTTTCCACATCGAAATCATTCGTAGGCTCATCGAGGAAGAGCACGTTGGGACCAGCCATCAGAATGCGCGTGAGCTGAAGTCGACGTCGTTCCCCGCCAGAGAGATCGCGTACTGGAGTCCATTGCGCGTCGGAGCCAAAGCCAAGGCGCTCGCAGAGTTGCGAAGCGGAAAGCTCCCTGCCTTTTCCAAGATCTACGTGACGGGCGACATCTTCCACAGCTTCCAACACTCGCCACTCGGGATTGAGTTCGTCGAGTTGCTGCGAGAGATACCCAATCTTCACGGTGGCGCCCACCTGCACATGCCCCGCTGAAACTTTTACAGTTCCGTTGAGCACTTTCAGCAAGGTGGTTTTACCCGCACCGTTTGGTCCCATAATTCCCATGCGGTCGCCAGGACCAATATTGAGTGTGAGGCGGTCAATCAAGACTCGCTCTCCAAATCGCAATTCAATGTCGTGTAATTCGAAAACCCGCTTACCGAGTCGGGCACCCGCGAAGGAGAGGAGCTCATCACTCTTGCGCGGCATGGGTTCGTTCGCAATCAGTTGATTGGCAGCATCAATGCGAAATTTTGGTTTGGTCGTACGAGCTGGAGCTCCCCGACGGAGCCAGGCCAATTCCTTACGAATTAAATTCTGCCTGCGCGCCTCTTCAACCGATGCCTGGCGAGTGCGCTCTGCTTTTGCAAGAACATAAGAGGAATACCCACCGTCGTACACCTCAATATCACCATTGATAACTTCCCATGTTTGATCGCACACCTCATCCAGGAACCAACGATCATGCGTCACCACAACAAGTGCCATCGATGTGCGCGAACGGAGATGATTCGCCAACCATGCGACACCTTCGACGTCAAGGTGATTCGTAGGTTCATCCAGAAAGATGATGTCGTTGTCCGCAACCAGAAGTTGCGCTAACGAAACACGTCGACGTTCGCCTCCGGAAAGAGCATCAAGCGGGCGATCCATCTCATTAAGATCACCAAATAGGCCAATTAAAATATCTCGAATGCGCCCATCACTCGCCCATTCGTGGTCGCGCATTTCAGGAAAGAGAAATTCACCAAGTGAGAGATGGGCCGGCACGCGATCTATCTGATGAAGGAACCCGAGGCGCAAGGAATTCTCATGAGTGACTCGGCCAGAATCTGGCGGTTCAATTTCTGCCATCACGCGAAGCAGAGTGGATTTGCCACCACCATTACGCCCTACCACTCCAATACGTTCACCGGCGGAGATCCCTAATTGGATGGCATTTAGTACTGCGCCCTTTCCGTAATCTTTAGAAACTTTTTCGAGATTAAGTAAATTCATTTTGATTCGATTATTCGTGCGCCGGCAACCGGACCAAGAGCGCGAGCGACGTTATTGACGACACCACTCGCGGTGAGCGCTACTGCAATGTCAAGAGAATGTTCCTCATCGCGCGCCAAGATAGCAATCGTCGGCCCTGATCCTGAAACAATGGCACCAAGGGCTGCGTACTCTGCCGCAATATCGAGCACTAAACGTAAGCCTGGACGAAGCGAGAGGGCAGCAGGTGCCAAGTCATTGCTGAGATTCTTACCGAGTTCCTCTGGCTCACCTGAGAGCAGCGCATGCATCAATCTTTCTGAAATCCGGGGAGCAGAAACGATCATGCCCTCACGAAGTCGATCCGATTCCCTGTATACAGCGGGAGTAGAGAGTCCTTGATTGGATATTCCGAGAACCCAATGAAATTCCCCGCGTGAGAGTGCGGGAGTGATTTCTTCGCCGCGTCCTCTCCCCAACGCTGTGTTGCCGATAAGTGCAAAGGGAACGTCACTTCCCAGTTCAGCAGCGAGCAAGTGCAATTCATTCTTACCAAGTTGGCCACCGAGCAGCGTATCCATGGCTAATAAAGCACCGGCGGCATCAGCGCTACCTCCAGCGAGGCCAGCTGCGACAGGAATCGACTTCCGAATCGAGATAGCAAAGGCCGAATCGTCCTCGTACGCTTCCAAGACTCGCATAGCAGCGCGATATGCCAAGTTGCTCTCGTCTAACGGAACACTGGTGGCGTACTCTCCGCTGACTTCTACCGTGGATCGTTCATCTTTCGGCTTTAAGGTGACCGTGACATCATCAAAGAGTGCGATCGCTTGATAAAGCGTGACAAGTTCATGGAAACCATCGGGCCGAAGTGGTCCCACCGAGAGCGAAAGATTTATCTTGGCAGGCACACGTGCAGTCACCCGAGCAAGAGTCATGCTCACACCTTAGAGGATTCCTTAGCGTCTCCTGCGCCAGCTTCTGCGATGCGAATAAATGCCTCTAGTTCAAGCTCTTCCCCACGCGCTTGGGGCGATACGCCCGCACTTCGCAATATTTCTTCGGATCGGATAGCACTCCCCGCCCAGCCCGAGAGTGCTGCCCGTAAAGTCTTACGTCTCTGCGCAAATGCTTGATCAATTACCGCAAAAACTTCTTCTCGAGAAACAGCACTCTGAGGCGGCGCAACCCTGGTGAATGA
>JBAXIG010000104.1:0-4402 GCA_037138535.1 Actinomycetes bacterium | reverse complement strand
CGAGGCTCCTGGTCTTGCCATCTTCTCAGGCGCAAATGACTTTGGTGTGCAAAAGGGCATCGAGTTCATCGGCCGTGAGAATTTCAAGGGCGGCGATATCTACATCCTCAACTACCCATACTGGTCGGCAGCGCACACACTTGATGCGTTAGTCTTCGCACCAATTTTGGTAGACGACACGTTAGTCGGCTTCTCTTCTTGCCGAGTTCACTTGCTGGATCTCAAGCAGAAGGATGCTGGGTATGTTCTAGATTCAACGGATATGTATCAGGAAGGAATCTTCTTCCCTTGTTCAAAGATCTATGACCAAGGGGTTATCTGCGAAGATATCTTCAACATCATTCGTTTCAACAGTCGTATGCCCGAGCGCACGATCGGTGATCTTCAAGCACAGGCGTCGGCGGTTCATACTGGCGATGTTCGTTTGAAGGAGATCGTTCGCAAGTTCGGTCTCGATGCCGTTGTGGAAGCCATGAATGAGATCAGCGAACATGGTGAGCGCCTAGCGAGAGCGGCTGTCTCACGCTTACCTGATGGTTCATGGTCTGCAGTTGATTACTTGGATTCTGACGGCGTTGTTCCAGACGAGCTGGTTGCCATGAAGGTAACCGTCACCATCGAAGGTGATCGGATGATTATCGACTGGACCGCTACAGATACGGTTGCTAAGGGACCGATTAACCTTCCCGTTGGTGGCACATATACGGCCTCGCGTCTGGCGTTTAAGTCGATCACGACTCCGGACAGTCCCATTTGTGCAGGCAATTTTCGGAATCTAGAAATTAGAACTACTCCGGGAACCTTGCTTCATGCCACACCACCAATGCCAACGTTCACTTTGTGGAGTGGATTGCTCGCGCCAGAAGTGATCACAAAGGCCTTGGCCCAAGGTATGCCAGATATTATTCCAGCATGCAGCGGTGGCGATGTCTGCGACATCATGGCCCTCGGCGTGAATCCACGCAACGGTGCTTGGTGGCTTGAAGCTACTAATGACGCGGTTGGTCAGGGCGCGCACGCTGGTGCTGATGGCGAAGATGGCACGATGCACGTGTGTGAACCGGGCTGTCGTAACAACCCAGTCGAAGTTCTAGAGAGCAAAGCTCCTATGATCATTGAACGTTACGGATACCGCCAAGATACTGGTGGCGCTGGAAAGCATCGTGGCGGCGTGGGAGTAGAGCGTGCCTACAAATTCTTGGCGCCCACAACTGCCATCGTCATCAACTACAAAACAAAGACTCATCCGTGGGCGGTGGCAGGAGGAAAAGAAGGCGAGAAGAATACGGTGATCATTCATCCTGGCACCTCGAAGGAGGAGCAGGTAGGTGTGAGTAACACCGCGTTTGAAGCGAACGAGGGCATTCTCAATCTCACCGGCGGCGGAGGTGGCTGGGGCAATCCTTTGGAGCGGTTAATTCCTGCTGTGGTGGAAGACGTGCGTCAAGGCTTTGTCAGCGCAACTAAAGCTAAAGAAGATTACGGAGTAGTAATCGACCCGAAGACACTTGTTGTCGATGAGGCTGCAACAGCCAAATTGCGCAGTAAGGCAGGAGTCAAGTAATGATCATGTCTCTCTTGGAGTTCAAACTCAAGCCCGGGAAAGAAACTGCCCTTAAGGAAGTCTTTCTCAAACACCAAATCCTTGAGACGGCGATCCAAGTGAAGGGTTGTTTGAAGTTGGCTATGTCTGCGCCGCAAACCCCCGATGATACGGTGAAGATTATTGGCTTCTGGGAGGACAATGTCGCCTACCAAGGGTGGTTAGACCATCCTGAGCGCGGAACGGCTCAGGCAGATTTTATCGATCTGGTGGCGGGACCTTGGGAGTCTGCAGCGCCAGCTCAATTGTACGATGTAAAGCATGCGGTTCCGGAATCGCATGCGTGGTAAATCCGAAATAGCGACGCTAGAGAAAAGGACAGAATAGATGACAAAGAGCAAGAAGTTATTTGTAGCTCTCGCTGCAGTAGCTGCTATGTCACTTGCGGCATGCAGTTCAAGCGATTCAGCTTCAACTACTGAGAGCAGCGCAGCTGCCGATACCCAAGTTGTCAAGAAGATTGCCTTCTTTGGCTTCTGGAAGTCAAACTCCTTCACTAAAGCAGTTCTTGCTGGTGTGGAGGAAGGCGCAGCAGCTGCTGGTGCAGAAGTTGTTGACCTCAGCACTGCAGCTTACGACGCAGCTGCACAGATCAAGGCGGTACAGGATCAAACAATCAAGGGTGATGCACAGATGTACATCATGCTTGCGTCAGACTCAGTCGGTATGGCCACAGCAGCCCAAGAGGCAATCGCAAAGGGCATTACTGTAGTCGCTGCGTTTACTCCGCTCGGTGCTAGCTTCGAAACGTTGGAGCCTCAAGTACCTGGCCTAGTTGTAGTGGCCGAGACGCCAATTTCTAACGGCAAGGTGCTTGCAGAGCTTGCAGTCGCAGCTTGCGAAGGCAAGGCCACATGCAATGTTGCCTACCTCGAAGGTTTCAAGGCGCTTCCTCTCGACAACGCTCGTACTGCGGCATTCGTTGCCACACTCAAGGGTTCCTCTGTCAAGGGTTCAACGATCAAGCTCGTTGCTCAAGTTGAGGGTGGATACGCTCCAGATAGTGGCAAGAAGGCTGCTCAAGATGTTGTCCAGGCACACCCTGAGGTCAACGTCATGGTCGGTTCTTCACAAGCCATTCTCGGTGCAACTGACGTAGTAGATGCCACCAAGGTTGCCCTCATTGGCAATGGCGCTTCTACCGAGGCCTACGCCAACGTGAAGAGCGGCAAGTGGTTTGCACTTATCAATATGGACACGAAGGGTATGGGAGCAAAGGCCGTAGAAGTTGGCTTGGCACAGGCTAATGGCCAAAAGCCAAACCCAGTCTTTGACAGCTCAACCCTCCTTGATCCACACGGAACCAAGGCAATCATCGGGGACCTCATGGGTTCCTATTCTGATCTCTCCTAATTTCTGATTAGGTAGATCGATTTACATGACACGAGCGCTGTAGGAGAGTGGAGGATATGAACTCTTCTGCAGCGCTCGTGCATGTTCATGAACTTACGAAAACGTTCGGTGCCACCCGGGCTGTGCGCTCGGTCTCCCTTTCTTTTACTGAGGGAGAGATCATCGGGCTGGTAGGAGAGAACGGCGCCGGCAAGTCCACGCTCGCCAAGATGATCGCGGGGGTTTACACCGCAGACTCAGGGACGATCAAGTTTGCCGGAAGTGAAGTCTCCTTCCGTTCACCCTTTGAGGCCTTGCGTGCTGGTGTGGCGATGATGGCCCAAGAAATTATGTTGATTCCTGACGCCACTGTTATTGAAAATGTGTTTCTTGGTAGCACTCCGCGCCGCGGCATCGTGCCCAACAAGTCGAAGATGCGTAGCGACTTCAAGGAGTTGCTCGAACTTACCAAATTCGAATTAGATCCTGATGCTGTCGTGTCAAGACTCCGGCTCGCGGATCAGCAGAAGGTGGAAATCCTTCGCTCGCTTTCGCGTAATGCGAAGCTCATCATCATGGATGAGCCTTCAGCATCCCTCACTGCCGATGAGGTGGCTCGTTTGCATGCGACTATTCGCGAGCTCGCGCGTCGCGGTGTCACTATCCTCTTGATCTCACACTTTCTTGAAGAAGTTCTAGAGCTCACTACCACCACTATTGTGATGCGCGATGGCGAAGTGGTAAAGGCTGGGCCTACCAAGGAAGAGACAATCGATTCACTCGTTGCTGGCATGGTGGGGCGCTCCCTCGAGACGCGTTACTTTGACACTGATTCCGCCGCTACTCAGCAAGTGCGCTTTGCGGTGGAGGGACTCACTAATTCAGCTCTACACGACATCTCGTTTGAAATTCATCAAGGAGAGATTCTTGGGCTCGCAGGGTTGATTGGTGCGGGTCGCACGGAGATCGCCCGCGCAATCTTTGGAGCTGATCCACTGGAGGCGGGTACGGTCACCCTTGAGGGCGAAAAACTTTCCGTGACATCACCACGCGATGCCATCAAGCAAGGCATCTACATGATTCCCGAGAGCCGCAAAGAAGAAGGGCTTATTCTTGAGGCGAGCATCTCTGACAACATGATGCTTTCCACCTTGAAGCGCTACCGTAAAGGTGGGTCGCTCTCAACTCGTAAGCTAGACAAGCGCGCGGTCGAGCTCGCCGGAGAAGTGGATTTGCGCTACTCCAAGATCACGCAATCAGCGCTCTCGCTCTCCGGCGGTAATCAGCAGAAGATTCTTTTTGGACGTGCTGTTGAAGTCGCACCAAAGGTACTTATCGTCGATGAACCCACGCGTGGCGTCGATATTGCCGCAAAACGCGCCATCCACGAAACGCTCCTCGACCTCGCTAAGGGCGGAATGTCGATTCTCTTTATTTCAAGTGAGATCGAAGAAGTCCTCGGGGTCT
>JBAXIG010000103.1:0-4461 GCA_037138535.1 Actinomycetes bacterium | reverse complement strand
GTGGCGGGTGAAGGATTTGAACCTTCGAAGGCAGAGCCGGGGGATTTACAGTCCTCCGCTTTAGTACGGGATTTTTTAGTTACCGGTTATGAGATAACTTAATACTCGATCGGTGGTCTGCGGAACCCACTCATCGTATCCACGCCAATGTCCGTACTTGGGTCTGAGTGCGGCCGTGACAGCATCAGCAATTCCGATGCGCACAATCTCCGTTGCTGCAACACCATCAGAGCCTGATGGCGCCACATGCTCACCACTATTGCTTTCGCGATGTGCAGCTTCTACTAACTCGTTATAGAAATCGCGGTAGTCATGTGCCCACTGGAACGTATCTGGGCCAGCGTGGCCACCGATAATGTGCGAAAAATCCATCTGCACCAACGCATCCAACGTCGATTGCAATCCTCGGAAGTCGGTATCTGGAAGGTTTCTATACGGTGCTACCCCAGGTTCCACACCATCGACCCAAATAACTGTGGAATTCACTAGGGAAGGTAAGAGAAAAAGAACATTTGAATTGGAGTGATTCGGTCCGAGGTAGCGCAATTCAACGTGAAGTTCTCCTTCGGAGATTTCAAAATGGTCATCAATGAGATGAGTGGGAGTCAAAATCTGAGCATCATTTCGACGTGAGAGTTGCTCTCCAGCGAGGCGATGTGCGATGACGCGAACATCGAGACTGTCGGCGAGCGCGGCGCCACCTGATGCGTGATCGCGATGATCATGCGAGTAGATGATTGTCTCTACTGGAAGTGAGGTGACGCTAGCGATCGCTTCGCGGTAGAAGCGCGCCGCATTGGAGTTGATGGGATCAACTGCGTACACACTCTTGGATCCCACAAAGAAGGGGCTCACGTAGAACTCAGGATGCCAATGAAAGAGATATGCACCTTTACCTAGAGAAGTAACGTGCCACTCTTTCGGACTCATCGGACTTGAAGCACAAGCTTTCCAGTGGTCTTACGTCCCTCAAGATCAATGTGTGCTTGCGATGCCGAAGCGAGTGGATAACGTCCACCGATCGCCACTTGCATATCACCGCGACGAAAGGCCGCGAAGACTTCGTTCGCACGCCAGATGAGTTCCAAGCGATTAGCAACGAAGTAACCAAGTGAGGGCCGCGTGAAGAAAATAGATCCCACTGCAAGTTTGGTAGGTTCGAATGCAGGCACCGAACCGCTTGCTGCGCCGTAGAGCACCATCGTGCCACGGCGGCGGAGCGAAGCCAGGCTCTCATCGAACGTATCTTTGCCAACACCGTCATAAACCACATGTGCGCCAGCGCCTTGGCTTACTTCCATCACATGATCGCGAAATCCTTCATAAGGAACCGCAACATCGGCACCTGCTGCGAGTGCGAGAGCGCGCTTCTCCGGAGTAGATGCAGTTGCAACTACTACCCCACCGAGAGATTTTACGTAACGCGTAAGAAGTAAACCCACACCACCGGCGGCCGAGTGCACGACCGCGATATCACCAGGTGTGATCGTGTACGAATCATGAGCAAGGTAATGCGTCGTCATTCCTTGCAAGAGAAGTGCGAGTGCGTCTTCATCTGAAATGTCATCAGGGAGTGGAATTAACGTATCTGCGGTGAGTGCCACCGCTTCGGCGTATCCACCGGTCGACATCACCCAGCCCACCCGATTACCGATGCGTAGATCACTCGGTGCATCGGGGCAGAGCTCAGAGATGACGCCCACGCCCTCTGCACCCGGAATGAAAGGCAGGGGCTTCTGATAGCGCCCAGTGCGGTGATAGACGTCGATGAAGTTCACGCCAGCAAGCGAGATATCCACTACCGCTTGGTGTGGACCTGCGCTGGGGCGATCAGCATCGCCAATAGTCAGAACTTCAGGGCCGCCGGGCTGGGTGATCTGGATTGCTCTCATAGGCGCAAGTCTAGGCGCCCTCGCTTAGGAGTTGAAGACCGGGAGGACCTTCTCGGCGAAGAGTTCCATGGTGTCTACGGCGCCGGTGACGCGTGGACCATGGGGTTGCGCCACTGGGGAGCCACCGAGTAACGAAATGTGTTGCAAACCAATGTCGTTAATTAGGTGACCAAGCTTGTCGATGCACTCATTGGGCCCGCCGACGATCGCGATCCATTGAATGAAATCTTCGTCAATGAGTTGAAGGTGGGTTCCTTCTTCTTGGCCGTGATGTGCCATGTCGTACTGCGATTTCAAAGTGTTGGCATATTCCTTAATCTCGCCAGGGAGATGTTCGGTCGGTGAGTGTTCCATTCCGGAGAAGTGGGCCACCAGGCCAGCACACGTACGGGCAAGACTAATTGCCCGAGCTTTGTCGTTATCGCAGACCAGGTTTACGTACGCGCCTACAGAAACAGAATTACGATCGCGACCGTTCTCTGCCATGCGCGCGTTGAATACATCCATCGCCCATTGAATGCGCTCTGGATTACTACCCACAGCAAAGGAAACGCGGTCTGCGATGTCTGCGGCTAATTGAATAGTTTTGGGGCCGGTACACGCCATGTCGATGATGACTGGCGGAATATCTCCCGGCTTAATCCAACGAATCGCAGAGGGCGTGCCATCGCGATCAACAACACCGCCGGCAATGTAGGTACGAATCGCGTGTACGTACTCTGCCATTTGCTTTCCGCTGGCTTGCTTCTTACCAATGTGTGCAGCAGATGAATCACCGCGACCAATTCCACAAATCACGCGACCGCCAGATTCCACTTGCATGGTGGCAAGTGCGCCCGCAGTAACTGCCGAGTCGCGCGTGATCGGATTAGTAACGCCGGTGCCGATGCGAAGGGTGGTGGTGGCGACGGCCGCGAGATTTAGTTGGCCGTAAGGATCGGCGCAGAGGTTTTGTGTATCAGGGGCTAAGAAGTAACCGAAACCCATCGCTTCGATGCGCTTTGCCAGTGGAGCGGTGTACGTCGCTGAAGGCTCAACTATGAGGCCGAAATCGGTCACGGCACTTCCTTTGTTCGCGGTGAGGTGACTGATGGAATCTAGCCGATGAGCAGTTCAAAAGAAACTAGTTCTGAACCAAACTATCTCTATTTCTTGCCCAGCAGGTTAAACCTCGGAGCCCAAGTACCCAAAATCCTTTCTGCAGGAGTCATCAGCACTTGCTCAGCCAGGTCGGCGTAGATGGTGCGGAAATCCGTTGTCACCTTAAGATCCCCCTGGTCAAGACTGTTCAGAGATGGCTGATCGCCGTAGAAGCCACCCTTCACGCTATTTCCAATTACAAAAACAGGTCCAGACGTGCCGTGATCTGTACCCTGCGATGCATTTGCTTTTACTCGACGACCAAATTCGCTATAAACCAAAATGGTTACATCATTTTTTCTCGTTGTGCTTTGGATTTGTGAGAGAAATCTTGAAACTGAGGAAGAGACGCTACCGATAAGTGTTGACTGTGCACCCTTTTCGTCTGCATGCGTATCAAATCCTCCAAGCGAAACGCTCCATACTTTCGTTGGCGCGCCAGCTGCCACGAACTTAGCCACAATATCTAACTGCGCCGAGAGTGCGGAATTGCCACCGGCATTCCCACCTTGCACGGTGGGTAGATCACTACTTTCGGGAGCAGGAGTTTTGAGGATAGGAGATATTTGATCACCAGTCGAAAAGAGGTTTCGAAGTGATTCACTTGCTGCTGTTTGAAGCGGAGTATCCTGGATTGAGCTTTTGGCAAGTCGTTGACAGTCCAAAGCTAAGGATCCTTTTGGCACATTTAATCCCGTCAAGGGAACTGCTGAACCATTCTTCTTTGCTCCCATAAAAAGCGGTGGTAATACTGATCCGAGGTTAATCGCCGTCATCGGATCTGTCGGTTGAGTATCCAGCCAACGTCCAATCCATCCAGTAGAGGTAGCGCTCACTGGCGAACCACTTTGCCAAATAGCCATTGACCTGAAATGTGAATGGTCTGATTGTGGATATCCAACGCCTCGGATAACAGCCATTTTTCCTTGATCCCAGAGTGTTTTCATTCCCGTCATTGATCCATTGAGTCCTAAGCCTTCCCCGAGAGGTAGCACCTCTGATTCATTAAACGCAATATCGGGGCGGAGGGAGTAATAGGTAGAATCTTTGTATGGCACCAATGTATTGAGGCCATCATTTCCTCCGTAGAGAGTGACAATGACAAGTATCGGTGTCCCAGCAGGTAACGGACGTGACGTCGAAGCTCTCGCCACGTCCTCCATCGAAAGCCCCAGAGCCACACTACCTGCAGCGCCAGCAGTCAGTTGAAGAAATTTTCGGCGACTTAATGTATCCATCAGAGACTCACCACACATTCTGGACTGATTAGTGCCAATGTCACCATGTTTGGTACATCGTCCTTCACAGCATCTAACGCAGCCGCGGTCCGATCACTCATGCGGGCTATTCCAAAGAGATCAGCAATTCCACTCACCCGATCCTTCGCAGCCAATGTGGAGATAGGAGTGAGACTTCCTGATTTAACAAG
>JBAXIG010000102.1:0-4483 GCA_037138535.1 Actinomycetes bacterium | reverse complement strand
TGTGCCAAATTGCGTATTAAAGGTATCCCCCAGAGCTGGCAATCCAGTGGAGTTGATCCAGGAAAGAATAAAGGCTCCCAAGATGACTCCCCACACATTACCCATTCCGCCAAGCACCACCATCGCAAGTAAGAAGATGGAGATCGAAAAGTTGAAACGCTCCGCATAAACACCGTCAACGTGCGTAGCGAAAGCCACACCGCCAATTCCACCCGCCACCGCACCCACAGCGTATGAGGCAAGTTTAGTGCGCATCAAGGGCACACCCATCATGCTGGCAGCGAGCTCGTCTTCGCGAATAGCGAGCCAAGCGCGACCGAGTCGACCTCGGCGCAGTTGAAGAGAAATGAAAACCATGAGTGCAGCTAAGAGAACAAAGATAACGAACTTTGAACCGAAGTCGAAAGGACCCAGATCTTTCACACCAGTGGGAATCGGATCCAGCCGAGTGATTCCCTTCGTACCGTTTGAAAGGTTAAAGCCATTGATATCTTCACCATTGAAGAAAATTTGCGGAATAATTTCACCAAAACCAAGTGTTACCAAAGCTAAGTAATCGCTCTTGAGACGAAGAGTAGGTGCGCCGATCACCACGCCGAAGAAGGCGCAGATGACACCACCGATCACGAGAACTAACCAGAAGTTAATGTGAATACCGGGCTCAGTGGCAGCCACCGAAGCGAGGCCATGGACGTTCCATTGCTCAAAGAAGTTAGACATGAACCAACCCGCTGAATAACCGCCGATTGCCCAGAAAGCGACATAACCTAAATCGAGAAGTCCTGCGTATCCCACTACGACGTTGAGGCCAAGTGCGCAAATGACATAGACAAGCGCTTCATTTATTGACGTTGGCGGCAACCAGAGTTGCAAGAAATCATAAATAGGAAGCGGCAAGCCCTCCCAAGGAAGAGCATATTGGTAGACCACAAAAATCACTGCGGCAACCGCGAGATATCCGAGCGCCCAAGTGCGATGTGAGGCAGGTTTCCTGGTGGCTTTCTTTGCTTTCCGTGCTGCCCGGGTAGCCATCATTACACCTTCTCTGTCGTTGACTTGCCGAGCAAACCAGCTGGTTTAAAGACCATAATGAGAATCAAAATAGTGAAGACCACGGTCTGAGACCACTTCTGTCCAAGGGCGATTGGCAGACCATCATTGAGACCTTGAATGATTCCAATGAGCACGGCGCCAAGAACAGCCCCATTAAGATTACCAATCCCACCAAGCACTGCGGAAGTAAACGCGATCAATCCCAACTGAAATCCTAGATTGTAATTTGTAGTGCCGGTGGTCTGTTGATAGAGCAGACCTGCCGCGCCAGCCAATGCGCCACCGATGGCGAAAGTAAACGAAATCGTACGATTCACATCGATGCCCATGAGGCGAGCAGCATCTTGATCTTGCGCAGTAGCACGCATTGCTTTGCCTTGACGAGTCTTGGTGACCACCCAAGTCAACAAGAGCAAAAGTGGTACTGCAACAAGTAGCAAAATAACAGTATTCCAAGCAACGTTCACACCCAGTACAGTGAATTCAGATTGTGGGAGAACCTTTGGCCAGTTACGTGGCGTCGAGCCGTTCCACTTGATGCCAACGAATTGAAGAATAAATGACACTCCCACTGCAGTAATGAGCGGCGCAATCTTAGGCGCTCGACGCAACCTGCGATAGGCAAAGCGTTCAATTAAAATATTGAGGCCACCACAAAAAGCCATCGCGGCGATCAAAGCCGCTAGGAAGGTGAGCCAACCTGCGAGATTGGACTTCTCTTGTCCAAACCAGACAGTGATGAAATAAGACGCAAAGAGCGCACCCAACATGAAGAGATCGCCATGGGCAAAGTTGATGAGTTCGATAATGCCGTACACGAGAGTGTAACCAAGTGCGATAAGGGCATAAAGCAACCCGTTACGAAAGCCAAGGATGAAAACCTGAGCAAATTGAGTGGGAGAGTTGATGATGTTGATCACGATCCAGACCATGGCAAGCGAGCCAAGAACTACTCCGGCCGTCAATTCAATACGGCGCCGTCTAATCTGACCGGGAGTTCCTTTGTACTGTCGCACCGCGACTTTCTCAACAGCTGCTTGAGTCACTTTGCCTCTTCCATCGTTACTTTCCCCTGACAAAAATCTTCTCAACAGGGAGTGTACTTAGTGTAATGCGGGTGGTCCCAGAAAATCTCTGAGACCACCCGCATCCTATTACTAATTACTACTACTTTTTACTTGACTACTTAACCGTGATGACCTTGAGGCCGACTTCGGCGCCACCTTGAACGATTTCAATGGTGATGTCCTTATTCATGGTGTCACCATTCTTGTCGAAGGAGATTGCCTTACCAACAACCGACTTAGCAGCCGAGATCTTGGTGGCGGAGGCCTTCTTGTAGACATCTACGCGAGTACCATTTGAGCGAGAAATCGCATCCATGATTGCCTGCATAGCTGCGGCACCGTAAACGGAGAACGCACCTGTTGGCTCGTGCTTGTACTCCTTCTTGTAATCAGCAAGGAACTTAGCTGCAGCTCCAGCCTTCGGGAAGAAGTCGATTGCAAGACCCGTGAAGGAGAGGTAAGCGCCATCGGCTTCCTTGAGAGCAAGGAAGTCTGGGTAACCGGTGAAGCCATCTGGTGCCATCAACTTAACGGTCTTGTTGTCGCCAAGGATTTTAACCTTGTCTTTCACAAGTTGTCCGCCGTTGAGGTCGAAGATTCCACCGATGTAGATCATGTCAGGCGAAAGAGCCTTGATCTTGGTGAAGAGAGCCTCGTAGTTAGGTTGCTTGTCATCCCAGCCTTCGCCAGCGATGCCATCAGAGAGAACGGTAAGACCGATCTTCTTAGCTTCAGTGGTGAATGCTTGGGCAACGCCTTGACCATAGGTTTGACGATCATTAAGAACGTAAACCTTCTTCACGCCCTGGCTCATCGCAAAGTTAGCAGCAGCAGATCCTTGGTTGTCATCAGTGGTGACAACGCGGAAGTAGTTGCGCTTACCAGTTGGGTAATACTTCTCTGGCTCGCCTGGGTTCCATGGCTTAGTAAGGCCTGGGTTGGTGTTGGCATTAGAAATCATGAGCATTGGACCCTTTGGATCTTGGTTCAACACTGGCACGATGATCTTTGCGCAACCTGAGTTATAGGTACCCATGACAGCAACCTCGCTGCGTGCAGCAACGTGTGCTTGTGCGTTCTTTGCACATTGTGCGTCATCCCATGAGCCCTTGGCCGCGGTGGAATTGTCGTAATACTTGAGTTTAATGTTGTACTTGCCGGCTTTGCCGCCAGCTTGCTTGAGAAGAAGTGCAACTGCTTCGTTAGTGGTATCACTCTGGTCCTTCGAGCCACCCTGCAGAGGTAGATCGGTAGCGACCACAAGAGTGGTTGCGCCCTGTGCTTGAGTCGTCATAACAACGCTCATGGCAACAGCAACTGCACCAACTGCAGCAAGCGCCTTGAGTTTCTTTGTCATATATTCCCTTCCGGAAGTGGCGATGTGACTCCTAACCAGGGGTCGTGGGGTGAATTTTCACCACACGTTCACATCATTGGTAGGGAAAGTATGCCAAAGGAAGTCAAAAAGACCACCTTTGAACCTCGACGGTGGTGTCGACATATTGCTTATTCGGGCTATAACGGACATATAACAAATTCACCAGGCTAAGGTCGGACAATTCTCGGGAAGTAGCCCAGCCAGCTCGTCAACTTCCGTACTCCTCGATCAGGCTCTTTGCCACCTCTCCCATGGTCGAGCGCTGGTCCATCGCCCGCCGTTGGATCGTCTTAAATGACTCTGACTCTGAGAGCTGCTGATGTTCCATGAGGATCGCTTTAGCACGATCGATCGCTTTCCGAGCGGCCAACCGCTCCCCGAGATCGGCCACCTCGCCTTCCAGTGCGATGATCTCTTGATGTCTAGTCACGGCGATCTCGATCGCCGGAACTAGATCGGGTAACGAGAAGGGCTTCACCAGATATGCCATCGCGCCGGCATCTCTCGCACGTTCCACTAATTCGCTCTGACTAAATGCGGTTAACATGAGAACTGGCGCAATACGCGCAGCCACGATCTGTTCGGCTGCTGTAATGCCATCCATCACGGGCATTTTCACGTCCAAGATGACCAGGTCGGGTCGCAATTCAAAGGCAAGTGCAAGAGCGGCCTCGCCATCTGCCGCCTGACCGACTACGTCGTATCCGGCTTCGGTCAGCATTTCGACGAGATCAAGCCGAATCAATGCCTCGTCTTCGGCCACCACTACACGATGGCGAGATGCACGCTCGGGATTTAATTGCACTGGGTCAGCCTACGCGGGCGGAGTGGGATTTTGCGGGCGCCACGGGACAGTAAAGTAGTCTTCGAAGTTGGGTGCGAACCCAGCAGCACCAGCCTCGGTACTCCAACGGTAGAGAGGGCGGTCTCAAACACCGCACAGTGTCGGTTCGAATCCGACTCGGGGCACGCAGATGAAATCTTT
>JBAXIG010000101.1:0-4497 GCA_037138535.1 Actinomycetes bacterium | reverse complement strand
AGCAAGATGCCAAGCATCGAAGCAGATCCACCTTTGGACTCCAATACCGCAAATGCGAGCGCAACGGGTCCCATTCCATTTCCCAGGTTCGAAACCAATCGTGCGAGCAAGAGGCGGCGCACACCCGCCATCGCAAGAATTCCTTTGGTGGTGCTCACTGGTGGAGTCTAGTGAAGTTAGGTATACCTTCGGTGCGATTTCCACGCTCAACCGATAGGTTCTCATCATGCCTACTCCTGCAATTATTGAAAGAAATAAGCGACATCGTGCACATCGCGCTGGTTGGCTCCGCGCTGCTGTGCTTGGCGCAAATGATGGCCTTGTTTCCACTTCTAGCCTCATGATTGGCGTAGCAGCTGCCCGTGGCGGATATTCCGCAATTCTCACTGCAGGTGTTGCAGGTATTGCCGCCGGTGCAATGGCAATGGCTGCTGGCGAATATGTTTCGGTAAGTGCACAAACAGATATCGAAGAGGCCGATGCCGCTATCGAACGTGAGCATCTGCTAGCAGATCCAGAAGGTGAGTTGGAAGAACTCGCTGAAATTTACGAGGGGCGCGGATTGCCCAAAGACCTTGCCATGCAAGTTGCGGTTCACATGCACAACAAGGATGCACTCGAAGCGCACTTACGTGATGAGCTTGGTCAGTTTGAGCACACAAAAGCTCGCCCAGCACAAGCAGCCATAGCATCTGCCATCATGTTTGCTACAGGTGGCATAGTTCCGTTGCTTGGAATATTTCCAAAAGATCCAAGTACGCGCATCATCACTATCGTCGCGATCACTATGGTGGGCCTTGCAATTGCTGGCGCTGCCGGTGCGCGCGCTGCAGGTACGAGTTACTTTAAACCCACGATGCGAGTAATGCTTGGCGGCACATTAGCGATGGCAATCACCGCTGGAATTGGTCACTTGGCTCACGTCGCTGGAATTTAGGAACTTGGATCAGAATCTAAAGAGTTTAAGCAGAAGCAACTTTAGGCTTTGCACTCGCCTTAGTCACAGGTGTGGTTTTTGGCTTGGTCATTGGTTTAACGACAGGCTTCTTGGCTTTGGTTACAGGTTTGACTTTGGTTACAGGTTTGGCTTTGTTTATTAATCCGCCACCGGTTCCTGTGCTTTCATTCTCTTCATTCTCTTCACTCTCATCATCGTCACCACCACCCCCGGGGCCGCCTCCCTGGATAGACGGCTTTACCGGGGTGGTGGGTGACGCTGCAACTGACATACCGGCGCCAACACTCAAGAGGAGGAGTGAACTTGAGAGCGCGATAGCGAGTGTCCTACTCGCTAAGCGGTATGACATATTTTCCCCTATTCCCTACGACCGAGACCCCTCTCGGATGACCCAAAAGTAAGAGGTGACCCTGTGTGAGCAAGGGTTCCTTCCAGAGATCTTTCTATGAACTCTCTGTGGACTTTCGACCGGGCTAAACTCCGGCCCTGCTCAGGGTCAAGACATGGACAGGCCACCGTCGACCGGCAACACCACTCCCGAGATGTAGGAGGAAGCACCGCTGGCCAAAAATAAGAGTGCGTTATCGAGTTCTTCCTGCCGCCCAATACGGCCCATAGGCGCCTGATTCACCGCTTGCTCAACCACATGAGCTCCCATTTGGTCCGTCATTTCGGACTCGAAGAGCCCAGGTGCCAGGGCGTTTACCCGGATCCCTTTCCTGCCAGCCCATTGCAACGAAAGATCTCGTGTTAATCCAATGATTCCCGCTTTGCTCGATACATATGCCGCTTGCGGGAGCCCGAGTGGACGAAATCCCAAGATGCTCGACACATTCACAATCGATGATCCGGGGAGTGCAACGCGAGCAAATGCTTGGGCCATCCAGTAAGAACCTTTGAGATTGATATCGATGACTTCTGAAAATTCTTGCCAGCTTTCCTTAAGCGCAGGAGTAGCAGTGCCAATACCAGCGTTATTTACAAGAATATCCACACAGCCAAACTCGCTCATCGCACCTTCGATGAGCGCCTGACAATCCTCTGGTTTTGATACATCTGTAGCGATTGCAATAACTCGTCGCCCCATTGCAGCGATCGCGGCGCGTGTCTCTTCCAACCGATCAACGCGGCGCGCACCCAATACCAAATCGGCTCCAGCTTCGGCGAGCGCCTTAGCAAACCCGGCACCAAGACCAGAGGAGGCGCCAGTGACTACCGCAACTTTGCCATCCACCCTAAATCGTGACTCGATCGCAGCCATCTCGCGCTCCCATTCATGCATATTGGCGATACCGTTTCGCCATGACAGGAGCGAATCTACCGGGTCTTGATCTAGCTCGACTAGGTCAATACCTGCGCCACGCAGAGCCAATGCTTGCTGCGGATTCCATGACTGCCGAATTAGCGCGCGGTGGTCGTTCGAATCTCACCTACTTCGTCACCACGTCAAGTGGCCAGGAATTTGTATTACGACGCCCGCCACTTGGTCACGTTCAAGCAACTGCACACGATATGGGCCGCGAATATCGCGTCATGTCGGCACTTGCCCCTACAGATGTAGCAGTGCCGCGCACATTTCATCTCTGCAATGATGTCGAGGTGCTCGGCGCACCCTTCTATTTGATGGAGCGAGTCATTGGGGAAGTGATTCAAACTGAAAAACAAACATCTGCACTGGGTACTGACAGTGCTCGCATGATTAGTGAGAACGTGATCGACACATTGGTTGCATTGCATGCCTGCGAACCCGATCAAATTGGTCTGAGCGATTTCGGGCGTATCGAAGGGTTCCTGGAGCGCCAAGTATCGCGATGGAGCAAGCAACTTGAAGGCTCGCGATCACGAGATATCTCCGGTATCGATGAATTACTCAAGAAGCTTTCCTCGCGCATTCCCACCACGAAACGCAACTCCATCGTGCACGGTGACTTCCGATTAGATAACTGCATCATTAATGCCAATGATGAAGTCGCGGCCGTAGTCGACTGGGAGATGGCCACACTGGGAGATTCGTTTACCGACCTTGGTCTCTTCGTCGTTTATTGGCATGGCCTCTCTCAAATTGTCGGCAACCCTGTAGCAAACGGCATCAAGCCTGAGTATGGATTCCCTACCGCTGCTGATCTGCTTCAACGTTATGCCACCAAGAGCGAGAGCGAGTTGAGCCAAATCGAGTGGTACATCGCCTTCGGATATTTCAAGCTCGCCGTCATCCTCGAAGGCATTTACTTACGCTTCTCACAAGGTCAGACGGTGGGCTCAGGATTTGCCGAGATTGGGCCATTGGTGGAACCACTCGTTTCTTGCGGACATCGCGCACTGCGAGGAGAGTAGGCACATGGACTTTGCAGTAGATGCCACCACTCAAGAATTGATCGGCAAACTCAACACATTTATGGATGAGTGCATTTATCCAGCCGAAGCCGAACTCGATGCACACGCCCCCGGTAACTTCAATCGCCCACCATCAATGGAGGCGTTGAAAGCAGAGGCGCGCAAACGTGGCCTGTGGAATCTTTTCTTGCCACACGATGCCCGCGGTGCCGGACTTACCAACGTGCAATACGCGCAATTAGCAGAAATCACTGGACGTAGTCCCATGCTGGCACCGGAAGCTCTCAACTGTTCGGCCCCTGACACCGGAAATATGGAAGTACTCACGCAATTTGGAAGTAAAGAACAACAAGAGAGGTGGCTTACTCCGCTCCTCGCTGGAGAAATTCGCTCCGCGTTCGTGATGACAGAACCAGATGTTGCATCGTCGGATGCCAGCAACATTGAAATGACCATGAAGCGCGAAGGTGATGAATATGTGATCAATGGTCGTAAGTGGTGGTCGACCGGTGCCATGAGCCCTAAGTGTGAAATTCTTATTGTGATGGGCAAGACCGATCCGAATGGTGAGAAGCATCAGCAGCAAAGCATGATTCTTGTGCCAATGAAAACTCCTGGCGTAAAGATAGAACGGGCACTCACTGTTTATGGATACGACGACGGTGCGCACGGCGGACATGCAGAAATGAGTTTCACTAATGTGCGAGTACCCGTCACCAATCTCATTAGTACCGAAGGAAGTGGCTTCGCCATCGCGCAAGCCAGGCTAGGTCCCGGACGCATTCACCACTGCATGCGCACCATTGGTATGGCCGAGCGTGCACTTGAGTTGATGTGTAAGCGTGCTCTTACCCGCACGGCATTCGGAAAACCCCTCGCGAATCAAGGCGTGATTCAAGATTGGATTGGCCGTTCTCGAGTAGAGATCGAAACCGTTCGCTTACTCACCCTTAAAGCCGCGTGGTTGATGGATACCGTGGGCAATCGTGAAGCCCATACTGAAATCCAAGCTATCAAGATCGCTGCTCCCGAAATGGTGCTGCGCGTGATTGATCGCGCGATCCAAGCTCACGGTGGCGCCGGCGTCAGCCAAGTGACACCACTCGCCCATCTCTGGGCAAGTGCTCGGACTTTACGTCTTGCTGACGGTCCAGATGAAGTTCACATAGCTTCTCTTGCTCGGAAAGAGATTCGTAAATACCAGT
>JBAXIG010000100.1:0-4550 GCA_037138535.1 Actinomycetes bacterium | reverse complement strand
TCGAGCCATTGCACTTTTGTGTTCTCATAAATGCGCACGCCGAGTGAGATACATGCGCGTTCTAATCCCCATACAAGGCGAGCAGGATCCACGAGTGCAGTGCCATCGTGATCAAAGACTGCGCCGTGATAGGTGGGGGAGTGAATCATCTTCGTCACCGTTTCAGCGTCGAGGAATTCCACCAGGTCGCCCAGCTCGTTTCTTTCGGCTGCTTCCTCCTCCATACCTATTAATTGCCATGGCTCAACAGCGACTTTCAATTCACCAGTACGTTCCCAATCGCATTCAATGCCGTAGCGATGAATGGTCTCTTCGATGGCAGCGAGGTTTTCTCGTCCCATCCGCTCGATGGTGCCAATCTCGTCGGGCCATCGGTTCTTTCCGTTCTGGAAGCCGTGGGTGAGGGAGGCGACTACAAAGCCACCGTTACGTCCAGAAGCCCCAGCTCCGGTCTCACGTTGTTCGATAATGACGACATCTCGGTCGGGATTAGCTTCTTTGGCAAGGAGGGCAGTCCAGAGTCCGGTATATCCCGCGCCGACCACGACGAGTTCTGTGGTCTCAGAGCCAATCAGGGCAGAGTGTGCCTCGGTTTCGAGAGGATCAGCGTCTGACCAGTACATGTCGGGCTGAGCGTCTGCGAGGCTTCTTAATACGTATGGGTCGATGGTCTCCATCGAAGCGCCGGCTAAGCCGGTCACACCCCTATCTCAGGTCGGGCATCCCGGGTCCTCCGGAGTACGCCCCCACGGTGCGGGGAGGCCAACCGCCCCGTTACTCGCCGTGATCTTGGCCTACCCTAGCCCGGGTAGCAGCCTTCCGCTGACTAAAGACCCGCCGGCGACCATCCGGCGCTCGAGATTCCGGCTCACAGGGCGATTTGCCCCACTGGGCGTAGATCCGTAACCTAAGACCTTGGATCACGTGGGTGTTTACGTGGGAATTCCACATCATCTGAAAGAGAGCAAAGCTGTGTACGCAATCGTGAAAGCTGGCGGACGCCAGGAGAAGGTCTCCGTGGGAGATGTGCTCCTGATTGATCGCGTTAATGCTGCAGCTGGAGCTTCGCTCTCGCTTCCCGCAATTCTCCTCGTCGATGGCGAGAAGGTCACCACTGATTCGACAGTTCTCGCTGGCATTAAAGTCACCGCAGAGATCATTGAAGAAGTGAAGGGCGAGAAGGTCATCATTCTTCGTTACAAGAGCAAGACCGGTTACCGTCGTCGCCAAGGTTTCCGCGCCAAGCAGACCCGTATTAAAGTCACCGAAATTTCGGCCGGAAAGTAAAGGGGTAGACGATGGCACATAAAAAAGGTGCGTCCTCCACACGGAACGGGCGCGATTCAAATGCGCAATACCTCGGCGTCAAGCGCTTTGGTGGTCAAGTTGTCGGCAGCGGAGAAATCCTCGTGCGTCAACGTGGCACTCACTTCCACCCTGGCCAAAATGTGGGTCGCGGTAAGGATGACACTCTCTTCGCGCTCGCAGCTGGTGCTGTTTCATTCGGCATGGCACGCGGCCGCAAAGTAGTGAATGTGTTGCCAGTTAGCGCATAACTTCAAGTTTGTGGGGAGCGGATCGGTTCAGCCGGTCCGCTTTTTGCATTCTCAACACCATTATTACCCTGGAGCCACGCTCGTGGAGTGGGGCCGGGGCAAAGTCTGGGAGACTTGACCCTATGACCACCTTTGTTGATGAAGTCATCCTGCATGTGTCAGGTGGCAATGGCGGCAATGGTTGCGTCTCTGTACACCGTGAAAAGTTCAAGCCCCTCGGCGGTCCTGATGGTGGCACGGGCGGCCGCGGAGGCGACGTCATCCTCGTCGTTGATGGCAACACCACCACGCTTCTTGATTACCACCACGCACCGCATCGCCGCGCCACCAATGGTCGCCAAGGTTATGGTGGTTGGCGTGATGGTCCTTCTGGAGATGACATCACTCTCTCGATCCCCAACGGCACCGTCGTGCAAGACATGGAAGGCAATGTCATTATCGACATGGTCGGACTCGGTACGCGCTATGTGATCGCCCAAGGTGGTCGCGGGGGATTAGGTAACGCGGGGCTTGCCTCCTCGCGTCGCCGCGCACCAGGTTTTGCACTCCTCGGCGAACCAGGTGATGCCAAGAGCATCCGCCTTATTCTTAAGAGCGTTGCCGATATTGCACTCGTGGGTTATCCGAGTGCCGGCAAGTCATCGCTGGTGGCTGCGCTCTCTGCGGCGCGTCCGAAGATTGCGGATTACCCCTTCACCACATTGGTTCCCAACCTCGGCGTCGTACAAGCAGATGCCAATCGCTTCACGGTGGCCGACGTTCCTGGACTTATTCCCGGTGCAAGCCAAGGAAAAGGTTTGGGTCTTGAATTCCTGCGCCACGTAGAGCGCTGCGCGGCACTCGTGCACGTGCTCGACTGCGCGACGCTTGAAAATGATCGCGATCCAATCACTGACCTGGCCATGATCGAGAAGGAACTCGATGCTTACGGCGGGCTCAACGACCGTCCGCGCATCATCGCTCTTAACAAGATCGATCTTCCCGATGGTCGGGCCATGTCTGACATGGTGATCGAGCAATTAAAGGCAGCCGGCTATGAGGTTTATCCGATCTCGGCTGCATCACGTGAAGGTTTGCGCGAACTCACCTATGCGATGTCTCGTTTGGTCGAGCAAGCTCGTGCAGATGCCCCAGTTGAAGAGGCCACGCGAATTGTTATTCGTCCTCGTGCCTTTAATAACTCTGGCTTCACTCTAGAAAATGGTCGCAACGAAGATGGCGATGCAATCTTCATCGTGCGTGGAGAAAAGCCAGAGCGCTGGATGCGCCAAACGGACTTCAACAATGCTGAAGCTATTGGATACCTCGCAGACCGTCTCGCCACAATCGGCGTAGAGAAGGCACTCTTTGCCAAGGGCGCAAAGCCTGGCGATGAAGTACAGATCGGGATCGACGAAGATGCCGTGGCCTTCGATTGGGAGCCATCGATTGAAGCTGGCGCCGAACTACTTGGACCTCGTGGTGCTGACGCGCGCATCGATGATGCCGATTACATTCGCAGTCTTTCAGTGCGCGTGGAGTCAGAGATCGCGGAGGAATCGGAAGAAGACGATGAGTAACCGGATCTGCTAGTTCTCATCTTTACTCTGCATGTGAGCGTGAACTCGTCCATCGCGAAGGTCTTGTCCTTCTTTAGCCTGCAGTTGTAGATAAATTTGGGAACAACCTCTAGCCTGAATTCATGCGTACTCGAGCCAAGTTCACGGGCCTAGTGGTGTTGGCACTGCTCTTTTCTGGAACCGTGACCACACCCAGTAGCGCTGATACTCAGATGCTTGATCCACGTTCCATGTTGAAACTCACCACGCCTACGACTTCAAATAACGTCATGATCTATTTCTCCGAGAACCAAGTGAACTTCCGATCCTTTTCCACTGCCTCAAACGACTCTGGCGAACAAATTGCTTGCACTGAGGTAGGCGACAGTAGGTGCGCACCGATACTAAGCAGTAAGTGGACGCGTTTCGGTGCTGATTCCTCCGTCGGCAATTGTGCGGTCGCGCCAGAATCAATCTGCGTGAATTCCTTTTCGGCAATCGCCGAAGATGGCACCATCACCACCGGCATCCCTACTGAACGTATTCATAAGAGCGACGGGGGAGTTACCTCAACGTACGACGGCAAAACTAATTTAGGGTTTGCGGGTGGATCATCCCCGTGGATTTGGACTCTTGGTACGGGTGACACTGCGGTTGAATACTTAATGATCGGTGTCCTCGGGCAAGCCATGTTTGTGCGTAACGGCACCTGGGATGTTGCGGATAAGAACTTGCGTTTTGCGATCTTTCCGGTCAAGCGCGTCCTTGGCGATCGGTACAAAGAACTCGGTATGGAAGATGGGTGTGTGGCCACTGATGATGGTGTCTGTTACGTTCGCCAACCATTCGCTAAGAACCTGAGATTCAAGGTAGCTCTTCGCCTGCCGATTTCGATGTCCGGTTGGCTCAATGGCCGCCTTCGCCAACCCAACGCGTACGTCGAGGCTCATAACGCCAACTATTCAGATTTAATTGTTGAGGCTGCCCCCGCTGAAGAGATTGTTGCCGGCGGTTGGGTACCGATTGACGCTAAGGCAGATGCAGTCATGAAGCGTTGGAACTTTTATGCATCTCCTTCAGTGGTCAATAACAATTACGACGTGCCGTCAATCAATCCGGATGACGCCGAAGCAGTAGATACTTTTAATACCTTCCCTGGAGTCCTCGGCGATAAAGCCCTGAGTAATTACCTCGCGTGGCGTCTCAATACTTCTTCACATGTCGATGCCGCCCCGATGCCTGCACCAGGAGCCAGCCCCACACCTATGCCGGCGCCGATGACGAATTGCAACACCGGAAAGGGAATTCAAGGGATCGTGGCGACTAACGCAGCTGTATATGACCCAGGCGCACCAACTTTTGATGCCGCAACCTCGACGTTGAATTACCGAGTTGCTGCGCCCCACTTGGCTAGTGATGGCACAGACAATTTGGGAACCTACGGCTTCTCGATGCG
>JBAXIG010000099.1:0-4562 GCA_037138535.1 Actinomycetes bacterium | reverse complement strand
TCGCTGAGCTGCCCGACGGCCCCGCCGACGACCATGGCCTCACCCCCCGCCAACGGAAGATTCTCGAAGTCATTTCAGCTTCGGTCTCTGAGCGCGGTTTCCCCCCGACCATGCGTGAAATCGGCGCAGCGGTCGGCCTAGCAAGCTCTGCTTCGGTTGCCTATCAGCTCTCCAACTTGGTGGAAAAGGGTCTGATCAAACGCTCTGGCGGACGCCAAATGGATGTCATCTCCCCCGAAAGTGGCGAGCAGATCATCCCAGGAAGCTCATATGGCTCACCTGCCCACACTCAAGGACGCAAGAGCGGCAGCATGCGTGAGGTGCCGCTAGTCGGGCGCATCGCCGCCGGCGCACCCATCTTGGCGGAAGCCCATATCGAAGAGAGCTACTCGCTCCCCTCCGATCTCGTCGGCAGTGGCGAGCTCTTCCTCCTTACTGTTGTAGGAGATTCGATGGTTGATGCCGCCATCTGCAACGGTGATCTGGTGGTGATTCGTTCGCAGAAACATTGTGAACCAGGCGAGATCGTGGCAGCCATGATCGACGGCGAAGCCACTATCAAGACTTTTAAACGAAGCGATGGTCATATCTGGTTGATGCCAGCTAATCCGGCCTACGCGCCCATCCTTGGAGACCACGCAGAGATACTTGGAAAAGTCACTGCAGTCCTGCGCTCAATTCGTTAGAGAAATGCGTTAAAGAAGTGCCAGCGCTTCTTTGATCCTTTCGGCCACATTTCGGTCTACCTGTGCCAAAACCGTGGTTCCTTCTTCGCCATGCACTTCTTGATGCACCTCTCCGAATTCGTGCGCGAGGTGGAGTAAATCTCCGCGAGAGTAGGGGATCAAGAGATCAAGACTCACTCGACGTTTGGGCAACTCTGCTTCAACTCGAGCAAGTAATTCAGTAACGCCTTCGCCGGTAAATGCTGAGACCACCATAGAACGCGACTCTCGTCGACGGATTAGATCAATCGTTTCAGGATCAGCAATATCTGCCTTATTAATAACGATTATTTCTGAAATTGCGCGAGCGCCAATCTCATCAAGGACTTCGCGTACTGCATCGATCTGCCCCAACGGATCTACATGTGAGCCATCAACAATGTGCAAGATGAGATCCGACCCACTTACCTCCTCGAGTGTTGATTTGAATGCCTCGATAAGTTGATGTGGAAGGTGGCGCACAAAACCCACCGTGTCAACGAATGTGTAAGTCTCGCCATCGCTACTTTCCGTTTTGCGAACCGTCGGGTCGAGGGTGGCGAAGAGTGCGTTCTCCACAAGCACTCCCGCACCGGTGAAACGATTAAGCAGGGATGACTTACCTGCGTTGGTATATCCCGCTATCGCGACCGAAGGAACTTGGTACTTCACACGTTCCTGGCGCATCGTGTCGCGAGACTTCTTCATCTCAATAATTTCCTTGCGCAACTTGGCCATTCGACAACGAATACGGCGACGATCCGTTTCAATTTTGATTTCGCCCGGGCCGCGACCACCAATTCCTGCGCCGCCGGCCGCACGACCACCCGCCTGACGTGAAAGGGATTCGCCCCAACCACGCAATCGAGGAAGCATGTACGTCATCTGAGCGAGCTCTACTTGCGCCTTGCCTTCTCGACTCTTGGCATGTTGGGCGAAAATATCAAGAATGAGCGCCGTGCGATCAACAACTTTTACTTTTACCTGTGCCTCTAACTGGCGCAATTGGCTAGGTGAGAGTTCGCCATCACAGATCACCGTGTCGGCTCCCGTTGCAATGACCACATCGCGCAGCTCTTTCACCTTGCCACTACCAATGTATGTAGATGAGTCGGGTGCATCACGTCGCTGAATGAGCCCATCAAGAACTTCAGAGCCAGCGGTCTCCGCTAACGCCGCCAACTCCGCGAGTGAATTCTCGGCCTCGAGGGCAGTGCCTTGAGTCCAAACACCCACCAGTACTACGCGCTCTAATCGAAGTTGGCGATATTCAACTTCAGTAACATCTTGCAGCTCCGTGGATAGACCAACGACACGTCGCAGCGCATGACGTTCGGCTAAATCAAATTCCCCGGATGACACCTCTTCCTCATAGGAGTCGTTACTCATCAATGTTGACTTCAAAGTCATTCACGAGCACCGCTGGCCCAGTCATTGTCACTTGCCCTAGCGCATCGATATCGATCTCTAATGAGCCACCGAGCACATCAACGCGCCAGGTACTAGCCCCGACGACTCCGGTATGCGCAGCTGCGGCGACTGCCACAGCACAGGTACCGGTTCCGCATGAGCGAGTCTCCCCCACGCCTCGTTCGAAGACTCGCATCGAGAGATGCCCCTCGCCCAGAATTTCTACAAACTCAACATTAACTCCGTCGGGAAAAAGATGTGTTGGCGTCACCGTGGGTTTTTCTAGCTTTTCAGGAAGGAGGGCGAGCGACTCAAGAAAAACTACCGCATGGGGATTTCCTACCGAGACTTTATATCCAGGCCAACTATTTCCTCCATAAGTCACTGATGGTGTACCCGGCTCAATGACGACTGCGCCCATCTCGGCAGAGATTCGCCCATCTGCTTTAATCTCGATTCGCTTAATACCAGCACGCGTATCTATGTCGAAAGAAGTGCGACTCTCTAATCCTCGATCAAATAAATACTTGGCCATCACCCGAATGCCGTTGCCACACATCTCTGCAAGGCTGCCATCGTTATTTCGATAATCCATAAACCAATGTCCATCACGTTGCTTTATCTGAATGAGACCATCGGCTCCCACTCCAGAGTTGCGATTGCAGAGCGAAGCAATTTCACCCGGACTGAGGTTTCCCTCGGGAATGAGAATGAATTCATTCTCAGTGCCGTGGCCTTTGGTGGCGCGAAGCGGCGTGCTCGGGGTCATACCTACGATCGTAGGCGCTACCGTTGGCAGATGCGCGCGCGCCTAACGATCCTCTTCTCAGCGATCTGCTTTGGCACCACGGGTACCGCAGCCGCCCTCGGTCCTTCCGAAGCCAATTCACTTGCGGTGGGTACCAGTCGAATCGTCATTGGGGCTCTCCTGCTACAGATGTGTGCCATTGGCAAGAGCGCGGGAGTATCACCAGTGCGTCTGCGCGCCTGGCTTTGGGCCGGAGCCGGCATGGCCTGCTACCAGCTCACCTTCTTTGCCGCGGTACACCTCAGTGGCGTCACAGTAGGCACGGTGGTGGCTCTTGGTTCGGCGCCCGCGCTCACCGGAGCTATCGACTGGCTCTGGTCTGGAACGAAACCGCGTGGCCGATGGTGGATAGCAACTGTGTGCGCCGTGATTGGCGTCGTCATTTTGACCACTTCCAAGGACAGCGCCACTCAATCACACTCGATGCTGGGAATTCTCCTTGCCCTCGGTGCCGGAGCCTCGTATGCGATCTTTGCTGTCTGCAGTAAGGAAATCTTGGCCAGTGGTGCTTCGTTTCAATTCGCTATGGCCCGAGTCTTTGGAATCGGAGCCATCATGCTGGCTCCGCTACTTTTCATTCTCCCTATGGGATGGATTACCACTCCTCAAGGTGCGGCGATGGCGCTCTGGTTGGGTGCGGTCCCCACAGCGATTGCCTACCTTGCGTACGCATATGGTCTAAAAAGCGTGCAACCAAACGAAGCGGCCACACTGACGTTGGCAGAACCAGTCACCGCGACACTTTTTGGCGTCCTTCTCTTGAATGAAAAATCCTCTGTCACAACTTGGGTGGGAGTAGCGATTGTGACGCTTGGATTATTGCTTCTCGCTATGCAGCGTTCGACGAACGTGCGTCCTGGCGTGCGTAAGAGCATCGCCTAAGTCTTCAAAAATATGATGATCGGCAGTTACTGCACCGAGTGCGTCGCTGCGCTCCAGTATTTGACGTTGGGCCGGAAATACTCCTTGCAGAAAGACGTCAATCCGCTTCTTGTGTAGCTCTCGAATAATCTCCCCCACTGCCTGAGCACCACTTGCGTCAATGCTTGTGAGAGAACCCATCCGCAACACCACCACCTTGACGCCGGAAACCTGCGTGAGATGGTGAAGGAAGAGATGTGCATCTCCGAAGAAGAGCGCCCCATCGAGGCGGTAAGTCACGATGTGTTCATGAAGGAGTCGATGGCCCTCGTTCAAGTCGAGATGCTCGCTCACATCTTCTAACTCCACAGATGATGAGTGCACGAGGTGGCGCAACGCCATGACTCCAGCAAGCAGTAAGCCCACTTCGACGGCGATAATCAAATCTAGAGCCACTGTGACACATGCAGTAACGAGGAAGACAGCAGCATCGGAGCGAGTTGATCGAAGAACTGAGCGCACATTCCCGAAATCAATCATCCGAAAAGCAGTTCCCATCAAAATTCCAGCGAGAACCGAAGTGGGAATCTGCCCCACTATCGGAGCAAGGAAGAGCACTACGAGTAAGAGAAATAGCGAATGGAATATGGAGGCCAAGCGCGTACGCGCACCTGATCTGACATTTACTGCAGTACGGGCAATCGCGCCGGTAGCTGGCATAACTCCCATCAACGAGGCCGCCATAGTTCCCAAGCCGTGGCCAAAAATTTCGCGGTCGG
>JBAXIG010000098.1:0-4800 GCA_037138535.1 Actinomycetes bacterium | reverse complement strand
GACGTGTAGCGCACCTGAATACGATGCCACGCCGCCGACAACAACGGGAACCTCAAGTTGGTAGATGTACTCCTTGAGGTTCAGCGCCTCACCGCCCTTGGCGACATGCTCAGCGCTCACCGTGGTGCCGCGGATTACGAAGAGATCGGGATTTCCAGCCACCACAGCCTTATGAAATTCATCTACGTGCGCTGGCGAAAGCGCACCGGCAACCGTGACACCAGCGGCCCGAATCTCTTTAAGCCTCTCAGTAATCAGTTCGGCTTTAATCGGAGCCTTATAAATCTCTTGCATTCGCCGCGTAGCGTCTTCTTTTTCGAGCTTTGCAATCTCTTCGTAGAGTGGCATTGGGTTTTCATAGCGTGTCCACAAACCTTCGAGGTTAAGCACGCCGATGCCACCCAACTTGCCGACTTCGATAGCGGTCTCAATGGACATAACCGAATCCATAGGTGCCGCGAGGAGCGGAATCTCGCACTTGTACGCGTCGATCTGCCAGTTGATGGAAACATCTTCGGGATCACGGGTGCGACGGCTTGGCACGATGGCGATATCGTCGAAAGAGAACGTCTGGCGAGCGCGCTTGCTCCGGCCAATCTCGAGTTCAGACATGTGTACTCCCTTTATCGCGAGTGATAGTTCGGTGCTTCGACGGTTAATTGAATATCGTGCGGATGACTCTCTTTAAGACCAGCGGCGGTTATCTGAATAAGGCGGCCGTGCTCTTGGAGATAAGGAATCGTTTGTGCGCCGGCATATCCCATGGCGGAACGTAATCCGCCGACCAACTGGTGTGCCACCGCAGAAACTGGACCGCGAAACGGAACTTGCCCTTCTACGCCTTCTGGAACAAGTTTATCTTCACTCAATACATCATCTTGGAAGTAGCGGTCCTTGGAATAAGACTTCGCACTCCCCCGCGTCTGCATGGCGCCGAGTGAACCCATGCCACGGTAGCTCTTAAATTGCTTACCGTTAATAAAGATCAATTCACCGGGAGATTCCTCGCAACCTGCTAGGAGGGATCCCACCATCACAGTATCTGCGCCAGCAACAATGGCCTTGGCGATATCTCCGGAGTATTGCAATCCGCCGTCACCGATAATGGGAATGCCAGCAGCATGAGCCACCCGGGCGGCTTCCAAAATTGCAGTGACTTGCGGAACGCCCACGCCAGCTACTACTCGAGTAGTACAGATGGAACCGGGGCCAACGCCCACCTTCACGGCATCTACACCCGCGGCGATAAGGGCTTCTGCTCCGCGGCGAGTGGCTACGTTGCCACCCACAACTTCAATACTTGAATTCGACTTAATACGTTTGATGGTGTCGAGCACCGCCATCTGATGACCGTGCGCCGTATCAACTACGAGTACATCTACACCAGCCTCAATGAGCGCCATCGCACGTTTGAAACCATCTTCGCCGACACCCACTGCGGCGCCTGCGCGAAGGCGGCCGGCGTCATCTTTTGTGGAGAACGGATACTTGTCGGCTTTGGTGAAATCTTTGACGGTGATAAGGCCCTTGAGGCGACCGCGCTCGTCGATCAGTGGGAGCTTCTCGATCTTGTGATCTCGAAGGAGCGCCATCGCATCATCTGAACTGATGCCCACATGGCCCACTACTAGCGGCATGCGCGTCATCACTGAACTGACTGGCTTTGAAAAGTCTGTTTCAAATCTCAAATCCCGATTGGTTACGATGCCGATAAGTTCACCGTCGCCCTGCACGACAGGTAATCCTGAGATACGGAAACGCCCGCAGAGTGCATCCATTTCTGCGAGCGTGGCATTCGGAGAAATAGTGACCGGCTGGGTGATCATTCCCGCTTCGCTGCGCTTAACTAGATCAACATGGCTGCACTGATCTTCAATCGAGAGATTGCGATGAATGATGCCAAGGCCACCTTGGCGCGCCATCGCGATCGCCATGCGCGATTCCGTCACCGTATCCATGGCCGATGAAACAAGTGGAATGCGTAGTGAGATGGAGTTGGTAAAGCGCGTTGTGGTATCTACTTCGCTGGGCACCACATCACTGGCATCGGGCAGGAGTAAGACGTCATCAAAGGTAAGCCCGAGGCCCACCACCTTCTCGTCTTCGTTCACGTTTGCCCTCTCGCAGATATAGCCCAAGCCTACTGGGCATTCGAGGGCGTCCTACAGCCCGATCTAGAGGCCGAGGGGGTCGATGATGAGGCTAAGAGCTTCGTCAATAGAGCCAGCGTGCGTAGCCCCTGCAGGGTGAGATATTTCAGCAAAGCCTGGACCCCCAGTGATCACCCGTGGTGCCGGTCTGATGGATGGGAAAGCAGAGAAATCGAGCAGGTGCGCGCTCTCCGGACTCTGCGACCAGACGAAGACGGCGATTGGTCCATTTTTAGCCATCATTGATGCCAGTGCACTCGATGGAGTTCTCGCTCCGAGCAAATGAGTTGCTACTGACTTCTCTGCGAGCGCAGCGGCTAACGCATAGAGCGGAAGGACATGTAGCTCTTCTGGTGCCGACGCGAGAAGAATAGGACGAGTATTGATCGGTTCCATTACTTTCGCTGCATCGCTCAGCACATCAATGAGCACTGAAGTGAGCGAATGTTCCATGGCAATTGCATCGTCATGTTTTCCCCACGAGTCACCTATCTCACGCAAGAGCGGTGCGATGGAGTGATGCCAGGTTGCAATCGCACCGTAACGATGAAGTTGTGCACGCAAAGTTTCGCGAATGAACCTCATATCTAAGGCGTGGATCGCTACCAAAAGTTCAGGGAGTGAATCTAACGGTTCATCAGCAAAAGATCGGCTCTCTACTGCCGCCGGGTCGGCCGCGAGCGCACTTTGGGCGGCATCTCCCGGAGATATACCGGCGGCAATGAGACGTCGCATCACCAGAAGGCGGGAGAGGTCGGCTTCTGAATATCGGCGATGAGTACCGGCTGAATGATCCTGCGGTCCGAGGCCATATCGGCGATCCCAGGTGCGCAAGGTGGCGGGGGCGATGCCGAGCCGTCTGGCCACAGTAGCGACCGTGAATTCGCTCACTTCCCACCCCCATTTCCGATCGAATTGTCTGATGTAAGCGCATTCTCGCGCCCTCTGACCTGGTACGCGAGTCGAAACGCGGCGTGTCGAATTGGCGAGGGCTTGAACAACTTATGACTCGGTTGTACTGTGGGGGAAAAGTCAAAGAAAGGTCATCATGACTGAGGTATCGAGGCTCCCGGGTCCAGTGGCAGATCGCTGGGATTGGCAACTTCAAGGGCTCTGCCGCGAACTGCCTACCGAAATGTTCTTTCATCCCGAAGGCGAGCGCGGCCCACGTCGGCGCAACCGCGAGATGGCTGCGAAAGCTGTCTGCAACACCTGTCCCGTCTTGGCCCAATGTCGCGCCCACGCATTAGCTGTACGCGAACCTTATGGAATCTGGGGCGGTCTCTCTGAAGAAGAGCGCGAAGCGATTATCGGTCGCCGTCTCTCTTCAGCTTCTTAATCGCAGAGAACTAACTTTTATCGCGTCTGGACCAGGCATCAGCACCCACGGCCGTCAAAATGACTGCACCTTGGATGATGCGTTGGTAAACCGGATCCACACCATTTAAGTTAAAACCATTCACGATGAATGCAATGAAGAAGACACCAACCACACTGCGCCAAATGGCGCCGGAACCACCTGCGATTGATGTTCCACCTACTACGACGGCTGCAATTACCGAGAAGATGATGCTGAAGTCATCAGATGCCTGCGCCGTCACGCTGCGAATTGAATTGAGCGTGCCAGCTAGCCCAGCACCCGCGCCAGCTAGTACGAAGGCTGCCACAACTACTCGATTGGTACGCACGCCTGCTAGCCGGGCGGCTTCGAAATTGCCACCCACGCTAAAGATATAACGCCCAAAGCGCGTGCGATCGAGCATGATCCACGCAATGGCGACGACTACGAAGGCAATCCACGTTGCACTCGTGAGCCCGAGAATATGGGTGGTGGCTACTTTGCGCATGTTGATGTCGGTGACACGGAGAATGGTTCCGTCACTCACAAGGTATGCGATACCAAAGAAAATGAAAGAAGTAGCAAGCGTGGCAATGAACGAATTGATTCTGCCGTAGGCCACGATAACGCCGTTCAAGAGACCGGCAATGAGACCCACCAGGATCCCTGCAAGCAGTGTCAACCACGCTGAGTTGATATTGTTCTGCACGCGCAGAGCAACGAGCGGAGCCAAGATATAGATGGCACCCAGACTCACATCGAAGCCGCCAGAAATCAGCACGATCGTGGTGAACGCAGCGACAATCAATACAACCGATTGCTGATCCAAGATATTGCGAAGATTATCGGCCGACAAGAACGCATCTGTACTGGCAGAGAGAAAGATGAAAACCAGCAACGTGACCCACACTATTGCATACTTGGAGAGCAGAGATTTCACGTTGGTGCTTCTCGAAGCGGTATCTACACTTGTCATGACGCTAATCCTTCTCTCTGCTTCATTGAGAATGCCGCTGAAACAACCGCACTCTCACTTATTGGATCCCCCACTAATTCGGTCACAATTCTTCCCGTCTGCATCACGATGACTCGGTGCGCTAGTCCGACAACCTCATCGAGTTCGGATGAAATCACCAACACGGCCATACCCTTCTGCGCAAGGTCGGCAAGCAATTCATAAATAGCCCGCTTAGATCCCACATCAACCCCTCGCGTGGGTTCGTCTGCAATAAAGAGAGTGGGATGGCCAGCAAGTGAGCGCGCAAAGAGCGCCTTCTGCTGATTTCCACCAGAGAGCGAGCGCACGGTCAT
>JBAXIG010000097.1:0-4941 GCA_037138535.1 Actinomycetes bacterium | reverse complement strand
AATCACCGATCAGAGGAAGGGCTCGCTGCCGAGACAACTTAGACTTGGTAAGCAGCGTTTGTTACCGGCGCTCCGGGGAGCGGGTATCCGGTGCTATCGTGCAAGTAACGACGTCTAATCGCTGGTGTGGCAGCTACTTTTCGAAGCGCTTCATCCTGACGCTTGATGACGAACTCATGATTCTCCCCGGCAGCCGCTTCCATATCCATGGCAGCTACGTGGTTGCGAGCAATCGAACGCTCATACAAAGGCTTCTGAATTGCTTCAAAGGCAAGTAGCGCTTCTCGAACCTTATTGGGGTCTTTCAACTCGGCGGCAGTTGGTAATTTAGCCAACAAGTTTGGAAGCGCGGAAATACCCATATTGAGACCTTGGCCGCGAGCCGGATGAATAGTGTGCGCAGCATCTCCAATGAGAACTGTATTTCCCGAAACATATTGAAGAGCGTGAATCATGCGTGCGGGATAGAAGCCAGCCATCTCTGTTTCAATTCCTTCAAGAATCGGCGCACGGCGCGCCAAGAATTCAGCACGCTGTTCCGGAGTTGCGCTCTTCCACCAAGGCATACCTTCTTCACCCACGGCAAGAATGACTTTAGCTGTGCCATTATTTCGATGCTGAATGATGACGTGACCCGAAGGATCTGAGTATCTATAGAAATAGTTCTGCGGAGTAAGCTCTTTGGGATAGGGCGCAAAGATAGAAACGAGATTATGTTGATAGGGATGCTCGAAAGTTGGAAACCCTAAGGCAGTACGAACGTTAGAGGATGATCCATCGGAAGCTACGACTAGTGGAGCCCGCACCTCGATATGCTTACCCTCATTTGAAGTTGCGGTAATACTCTTGATGCTGCCAGCTTCAATCTCAAAGCCCTTCACCGAGTAAGGCTGCAATAGTTGGTAATTGGGATTTGCGGAAGCAATCTCTTGAAAAGTCTCAGCCATTAAATCGTGGTGATAGACCAAGAAGTATGGCTCTGGAATATCTATTTCGCTATATAACGAGGTAAGTAAGACTTCGCCCTCAGATGTGCGAAATTCAGCTCCCACACGCTTAGTAGCCCCACGCTTAATAAACTCATCCAAAATGCCCCACTGCGAAAAGATCTCAGCGTTTGCGGGAGTGAAATTATCTCCACGAGACGAGTCAAGTGGCGCGGTGCGCTTATCAATCACCACGATTTTATAGTCAGAATTGCGCAAAGCCGCTGCCAACGCAGATCCAGCCACACCGCCACCTACGATGGCAATATCGGCTTCAATTACCTCGCCCTGAGTAGTAGACATGAGCCCTCCCGTATTCATCCTCACCTGCGCGATGAGATGATGAATGGAATTCAAGCACAGGGGGCCGGGCGAAATGGGGAATTGTGACGCAATCGTGCTACGCCTGAAACTCATCAGGCAATAAATCAGAAAGTTCCACTCAAAGGAATGAAGAATTCCTCTGAGTGGAACAATGCAGCTCACATGTAAGTGGAGGTGGCGGGAATCGAACCCGCGTCCTTCGGCATTAAACCAGGTCTTCTACGGGCGTATTACGCTAAGCGGTTTCTCAGTCCCGATCCACACGCGTACAAGTGATCGCCGGACTCATCATCGAAAAGATTTCCCCAACAGAGTTCGATGCACCCCTGGCAGGTAGAGCTCTCTAGCGACGCTAGATTCCAGGTCGAGAGCGACCCTGGGCTAACGGATTTCGAAGGCTCGCTTATGCAGCGAGGGCGAAATCAGTGGCCGTTTTATTGGCACTTATTTTTTTGCACGGGTTATTGGTTTACGAGATCATCCCGGCTTCCTCGGCCCGCTTCCCCTGCCTCAACATCCGTAGTCGAGACCGTTCACCCCCAGTACAAAAGGCTCTCTGCCTTCTCCACAGTTGGAGTAGGCATCGAAAGCCATGGGGACGGAAAGCTAATTTCCGTCGCCCGTTTGTGGGGACGGAAAGATTCCGTCACTATGTAGTTTTGCCCCATTCTACCTCCTGCACGGGAGGACGAAACTGCCTCAATATGGGCCAAGCAAGCGCCCATAGGGTACTTTCTTACCATGAAAACAGAGCGTTCTAAGAACCGTTTCGCACCCATGGAGGACCTACTCGAACGCGTCCTCTTTGGAGGCCGGTGGCTGATGGCGCCTATGTATCTCGGCTTGCTTCTCAGCCTGGCTCTTTTGCTGGTCCGCTTCGTGCACGATTTCATCGACCTCGCAAGCACTATGTGGAGCGAAACTTCACAAAATATTGCGCTGGGAGTTCTGGGACTCCTCGACACCACTCTCCTTGGGAACCTGATCGTACTGATGATCTTTGCCGGGTATGAGAATTTTGTTTCTAAGATCGCGGTCGCTAAGAACGCCGAAGATCGTCCCTCGTGGATGGGCAAAGTTGACTACTCCGGCCTCAAGATGAAGTTGATCGGTTCACTCGTTGCTATTTCAGTGATCGAACTTCTCAAAGACTTTGTGGAAGCCGCACATGACCTACATCCACAACAGATTCGCTACCGAATCGCCATCCATCTGACATTTGTGGTTTCTGGTCTCATCTTTGCGATCATGGATTACATTGCTGATAAACGATTAGTGATGGATAAGGCAGCGTCCATTCCCGCGCATTAAAATAGTTACATCTTGCTTTCGAAAGTGGTCCACATCTCTTGCCAACTAGCAACGATGCGTTCGGCTGCAGCTTCGTCGATATCTCTCGTATGAGTTATCACTGCCATTCCGTAGTAGAAGGCAAGCGCTATCTCTTTCATGGCAAAGGTATCGGTATCACCACGAAGTTTCCCTGAAGTTTTCGCACTCTCCAGCATCTTGCTAATTTCTTCCGCACGATCGCGCCAAATACCCCTCATGAGATGAGAAAGAGTTTCGTCAAACTCTGCAGCGACTGCATTCTTTACCCAAATCCACGCCGGTACTTTATCTTCGCCCACGATGGTGCGCATTAAGAAGTCGTGATAAGCCTTTGAATTCGAGAGTGGCTCAGCTGAGGTGAGCAATTCAGTCATGCGCTGAAGTCGATCGCTTGAGTGATCTTTCATCTCTGCGTGGCTTACGCGCACCTGTGCGGCTCGTACAGCTGAAATCAAATCTTGCCGATCCACAAAGTGCGCATAAATCGCACCAGTAGTCATGCCAGCCTCACGGGCAACCTCAGCCACGCGTATCCCGCTTGGGCCCACATCATTCATCATTGCGGTAGCTGCAACAAGAATGGCCTCTCGAGTCGCAGCGGGTGTTTCGTAATTCATAGCCTCACGCTCCCGAGATTGACCATACTCTCACTACGAGCCGAGAGCGCCTGGTCCTGTGAAGAAATTTATCTCACGTGCGTGACGACATAATATTTTTATCTCATAATTAGGGCTAGCAATACTGCGTGCCGCGCCCCTCTCGCGCAAAGCCAATAACCCGCACTCCAAACTCACTAGCTAATTCAATCGCTAGCGAAGTAGCAGCCGAAACCGCAACAATCGTGGAAATACCCGCGACCACCGCTTTCTGCACGATCTCAAAACCCACCCGCCCAGAGAGTAAGAGGCTCCAGCCAGCCGGATCAATTCCTTCTAGGAGCGCAGCGCCAATCGCCTTGTCGACTGCGTTGTGGCGCCCGACATCTTCTCGAACAAATCTCAGCACAGCCCCCTCATCCACCAGAGCGACCCCATGGAGCGCGCCAGTTTTCGCAAAGAGCCTCTGCTGCGGTTTCAGGGATTCGATGAGGGCTACTTCTTCCTCAAAGGTGCGAGGCGATACGGCGACCCGCGCGATACCCCGATCATGCAAGTCACTAAGCGATGTGCTTCCACAGACCCCACAGGCGGAAGAGATGGTAAATCGTCGATCAAGTACGCGCGCAGGTGGCGGAAGATCTGGCGACACCTCCACAATCACCACATTCGCTCGCTGCCTCGGAGTAAGCGAACGATCTCCACACACGCGCGCCTTGATCACATCGTCCCTACCAGAAATCAATCCCTCGCTGAGAAGAAATCCAACCGCCAGATCTAAATCGTTTCCAGGAGTGCGCATCGTGATTGCAATTCGTGTTTCATCTTCACCTTGTGCGATTCGGATCTCTAAAGGCTCTTCTACGATGACGCTCTCGAGAGTCCTTCCTCGATCGCTTCGCGTGGCAGGTACGCGAGCAGTGGCACTTGGCGCTGCAGAACTCTCTTCAGTCACACTAAACCTTGGTGTGGCGATAGAAAGGGATTGTTTCAGGTGCGAGCGGAGGGTTTCCAAGGATGAGATCTGCCGCCTTCTCTGCAACCATCATCACTGGCGCGTAAATATTTCCATTGGTGACGTAAGGAAACACTGATGCATCGACGACGCGCAAACCTTCAACACCATGAATACGAAGATTTCTTGGATCTGTCACCGACATTGCATCGGTTCCCATACGCGCCGTGCAAGAGGGATGTAGCGCAGTTTCACCATCTTTGCGAACCCAATCCAAAATCTCTTCATCGGTTGAAACAGCAGGACCGGGAGAAGTTTCGCCGCCGTTATATTCATCCATGGCATGTTGACTCAAAATCTTTCGTGCAATGCGAATCGCCTCAACCCATTCTCGGCGATCTTGTTCAGTTGAAAGGTAGTTAAATCGAAGAGCCGGCTTCTCGAGGGGATCCGCGCTCTTGATCTGCACACTCCCGCGGGTGTCTGAATACATCGGCCCAATATGTACTTGATATCCGTGTCCCCCAGAGGGCGCCGTACCGTCGTAGCGAATAGCTAACGGCAGGAAGTGAAACATGAGGTTGGGGTATGCCACATCTTCGTTGCTACGCGCAAAGCCACCACCTTCAAAGTGATTTGTGGCTCCCGGGCCTTTGCGGAAGAAGAGCCAATTAGCCCCGATAAAGGGGCGTTTCCATATCTTCAAATTCGGCTGCATGGATACTGGCTTAGTGCACTTGTACTGCAC
>JBAXIG010000096.1:0-4974 GCA_037138535.1 Actinomycetes bacterium | reverse complement strand
GACCGGGTCAATTCTCGAACTGGACGGTGGCATTGGCGTCGTCGCTCCGTGGTAAGCAATGAGGGCCTGCTGGCAAAGAGAGAATTAGAGTCTCAACCATTACTTGAGGTATATGAAATCACCATATTTAGATCAGTAGGCGAGGCGCCTTTGCTCAGATAGGGTAAGGATAAATTGTCTACGTCAGAGTCTCCGATCTGTCAGAGATTAAGTCGTTGATAAACACACTGGTAGCCCGAGAGGGCTTTTGAGAGGAGTCCCATGAACAAGCGCATTACTGGCAGTGTTGCCGCTCTTGCATTGGCAGCACTCGGTTTTGCCATGACCCCAGCGTCAGCTGCGGTCAAGACTATTGACGAAACATCTTGCGGAACTGCTGGCGCATTTTGCGTTGGTCTCGTAACAGATATCGGCAAGGTCGACGACAAGTCCTTCAACCAATCTTCTTGGGAAGGTGCAAAGGCTGCAGCTGCTAAGGCTGGCGGCTTCTCGAAGTACATCGAGACCCTCGATCCAAAAGATTATGCAAGCAACATCGGACTTTTTGCTGATAAAAAGTACAACGTCATTGTTACCGTTGGCTTCTTGATGGCCGATGCCACTGCTGCTGCTGCTGCGAAGTACCCCAACATCAAGTTCATCGGTGTGGATCAATTCAACGGAAGCACTGCTGCTAACTACAGCGGCTTAATCTTCGACGAAGACAAGTCAGGCTTCATCGTTGGTTACCTCGCTGGTTACCTCACCAAGAGCGGCAAGACTGCAGCAATTGCTGGCGGACCAGACACCATCCCACCAGTACGTAAGTTCATCGAAGGCTTCGCAAGTGGAGTCGCATACGCTGGCAAGGAACAAAAGAAGAAGCTGGCAAAAGCTTCGACTGTTTACTACTCGGGTGCGAATGCATTCAACGATCCAGCCTGGGGAGCTACTACTGCAAAGCAGTACCTCTCACAGGGCTACGACGTGATTTTCGCCGCTGGTGGTAAGACCGGAAACGGTGGCCTTGCTGCAATCGCCAAGAAGAAGGGTGCATTCTGCATCGGTGTAGATACCGATCAATGGGGCACCGTTCCTGAGGCACAACCTTGCTTGGTCACTTCAGCAATGAAGAACCTTTCAGCTGGTACCGCCTCGCTCGTTGCTCAAGTAAAGGACGGCTCCTTCAAGGGCGGTAACTTTGTGGGCACCGTAGCTGCTGCTCCATACCACGCTCTTGCGAGCAAGGTTCCTGCAGCCGTTCAGAAGAAGGTCGCGGCAGTTACCGCAAAGGTAGTTGCTGGAACCATCCCAACGGGCGTGAAGCAATAATTTCTTAAGTAATTGCACTAAAGGAGCGGGGGACACACTTCGGTGTGTTCCCCGCTCCCGCATTATCTCGAGTAAGTTAGAAGTAGTTGAAAGGATCCACGATGGCTGGCAAGAAATTTTCGCGAACCTGGCTCACGCCGGTAGTCGCTGTGCTTGTTGCCTTCGCCATCGGAGCGATCTTGATTTATCTTCAGGGCGCGGATCCGCTGAAGGCCTATCAATCACTCTTTTCAAATGCATTCGGTTCTTGGTCTGGATTAGCAAAAACACTCGGTAAGGCAACGCCGCTAGTACTCAGTGGGCTCGCGGTAACCATTGGTCTGCGTGCCGGTCTTTTTAATATTGGCGTGCAAGGACAACTTATTATGGGTGCGTTTGCTGCTGCCTGGGCTGGGTATTTCATTCAAGGATTACCGATCTATGTCCACTTACCGTTGGCGCTTCTCTTTGGCGTGGCATTTGGGGCCGGTATTGGCTTGATTGCTGGCGCACTTAAGGCGTATCGCGGAATTCACGAAGTCATTACCACTATCATGCTTAACAGTATTATTTTGGCGCTTGTTGATTACCTTGCTGGACACGTCTTTCAAGAGCCAGGACAAATCTTAGCTCGTACGCCTCATGTATTGCCATCGGCAACCATTCCAAAAATCTTTTCTCTCCCGTCTGGCTTCTTCTTTGCAATTTTGCTCGCCTACCTAGTGTGGTGGGTTTTCCAGCGAACGACCAGTGGTTTCCGGCTGGAGACCGTGGGGCGTAATAAGAACGCAGCTTGGTATGCGGGTATTTCAGTGAAGAGGTCGGTTCTCATTGCGATGGCAGTGGGCGGTGGGATTGCAGGACTTGGTGGCGGTATTGAATCTCTTGGTGTCATTGGCCGGTTTGAACCCACATTCAATACTGGACTCGGTTTTGACGGAATTACCATTGCCCTCCTTGGTCGGGCCAACCCATTGGGAGTTATTCCGGGAGCCATTCTCATTGGTGGTATGCGCGGCGCGGCTGCAAGCATGCAATTTGATGCCGGGGTTGCTCCTGAGATCGTGGATCTTATTCTTGCCTTGGTCCTCTTCTGTGTAACGGCTCCTTTCTTGGCAAAGTGGCTTAAGAGCACAGAGGTAGGAGCCAAAATCTCTAGTGGCTGGGGCAACTGATGAAGAAATTTCTCTCCTTCAAATGGTCGCTCACTCTTTTGCTCATCGTCATCACCGGCTACTTCTATTCGAAGGATGGCGTAATCACCTCGTCGGTAATCTCGACGGCATTGATTTTTGGTTTACCACTGGCTCTTGCCGCCATGGTGGGCATTATGTGCGAACGTACCGGTATCGTGAATATCGGTATTGAAGGAACCTTGCTCTTCTCTGCATTTGTGGGCTTCTTCACGGCGTCGGCGACCGATAGCGATTTCTACGGCGTGATTGCAGCGGTGCTTGCCGGCACTGCGTCCGGTGTAATGCTTGCCTTCATGTCCATTTCTTGGAAGATGGATCAAATCATTGCTGGCACCATCATTAATATTTTGGCTACTGGATTAACTTCCTTTCTTTACAAGCAGGGGCACACTGCACCCACCACATCACAGATTGATATTCCGTTGCTCTCTCGCATTCCATTTTTTGGCCAAGTGCTCTTTATGCACGGCCCGATTGTTTATATCGGTCTCATACTCATCTTTGTGCTCTATATTGCGCTCTTTCATACTTCGTGGGGTCTGCGTTCACGCGCAGTTGGCGAGCATCCGGGAAGTGCTGACACTGCAGGTGTTTCTGTTTTCAAGCTTCGCTACCTCAACGTCTCGCTTGCAGGAGCGGTCGGAGGTTTAGCTGGGGCGTATCTCAGTTTGGAATTAGTCGGCTCCTGGGATCGCGGCTTTACGGCGGGCAAGGGCTTCACTGCGCTTGCGTTGATGATATTTGGTCGCTGGAACCCCATGGGAGCACTGGCGGCAGCTATGTTCTTTGGTCTGACACAGGCAGTTACTAATCAATTGATGTTCTCGCAAATCGTAAAAATCCCAGATCAGTTCGTCAATATGTTGCCTTACATCCTGACCATCGTTGTGTTGGCAATTTCGGCAGGAAAAGTAAGGCCACCCGCAGCTGAAGGACAACAGTATGAGAAGGAGCAAGCCTAATGAGCGCACTCCTCGACATCACTAACGTCACGAAGACCTTCCCTGGCGTGGTTGCAAATGAAAATATCTCTATCTCGGTGGCGGCTGGCGAAATTGTCGCGCTCTTAGGTGAAAATGGTGCCGGAAAATCCACCCTCGTGAAGAGCGTCTTTGGCATGGTGCGTCCCGATTCGGGAGAGATTCGTATCAAGGGTGAAATTATCACTCCGGGAGATACTGGCGGGGCAATTGCGCGCGGCGTGGGCATGGTGCACCAGCACTTCCAACTCGTTCCCGTCATGACGGTAACCGAAAACATTATTCTGGGAAGCGAGCCGAAGCGTGGCATCTTCATCAATATGAAGGCAGCCCGCGAAGAAGTAGTTGCCCTTTCGACAAAATACGGTCTCGAAGTAGACCCAGACGCCTTTGTCGAAGATCTTCCGGTGGGCACGCAACAGCGCATCGAAATTCTCAAGGCGCTGCGGAAAGATGTCGATCTACTCATCCTTGATGAACCCACCGCAGTTCTGACACCGCAAGAGACGGATGAGCTTCTGCAAGTGATGAGAAACTTGGCTGCTTCGGGTGTGGGCGTGCTTTTTATTACGCACAAACTCCGTGAAGTGATGGCAGTTGCTGACCGTGTCGTAGTGCTTCGCAATGGTCGCGTAGCCGGTAGCACTTCTCCTAAGGAAACAGACGAAGAGGGTCTTGCCCAGCTCATGGTAGGCCGCAATGTGGTACTTCAAGTCGAAAAAGGCGAAGCAAAACCAGCGGCAGCGATCTTGGTAATTAAAGATTTGAGCGTCAACGATGATCGCAAACATCTGGCCGTCGATGGGCTCAATCTCGAGGTTCGAGCCGGTGAGATAGTTGGAGTGGCTGGCGTTGAAGGCAATGGGCAACGAGAGCTTGTAGAAGCAATTTGCGGAATGCGTCCGCGCATCAGTGGCGAAATTCTAGTCGCTGGGGAATCTGCGCCAGATATGCATCCTCATAAAGTCCATGCCATGGGTGTCTCTCACATCCCGGAAGATCGCGAAAAGCACGGTTTGGTGACCACCTATTCGATTGAAGATAACCTGGTTCTCAACCAATTCGATCGTGCACCATTTGCCAAAGGTTGGATTCGCAACATGGCAGCTTTAGAAGAGAATGCCACTCGTTTAGTAAAAGAATTTGATATCCGAACTCCGTCGATTGCGACAACTGCTGGTGCACTCTCGGGTGGAAATAAGCAGAAGGTTGTCGTCGCGCGCGAATTGAGCCAAGACACTCGCGTAGTAGTCGCTGCGCAACCTACTCGTGGCGTCGATGTAGGGTCAATTGAATTCATTCATAATCAACTGATCGCGGCGCGCGATGCCGGAGCGGCCGTGCTCTTGGTCTCGGCCGAGCTCGATGAAATTCTTTCGCTCGCCGATCGAGTTGCCGTGATGTTTGGTGGAAAGATCGTAGCCATTTTGGATGCCAAAGAGGCCGAGCGCGTTCTTGTGGGTCGACTTATGGCCGGTCTTTCAGCATGATGAGTGCTCTATGAGCAT
>JBAXIG010000095.1:0-5190 GCA_037138535.1 Actinomycetes bacterium | reverse complement strand
GCGCCCGAGAGGATTCGAACCTCTAACCTTCTGATCCGTAGTCAGATGCTCTATCCGTTGAGCTACGGGCGCCAGATGGAGCACTCTACCGGGTAGGTGAGAGACGCCCCAAACCGGCTACACGTCGGTGATACGGAGACCTGCGTGACCCTTATATCTGCGGTTCATGGAGATCAAATTCGCAGTGAAGGACTCCACTTGACCGGCGTTGCGAAGCCTGCCCGCGTAGATGCCGCGGATGGAAGGAATACGTGCGACCAGGGCTTGAACGAGGTCGGTGGCCTCCCGATCATCTCCCAGGACGAGGACGTCGGTATCAATTTCATCGACTGCAGGGTCAAGGAGGAGAACAGCGCTGACGTGATGGAAGGCGCCCACTACCCGACTCTCTGTGAGGATCGCTTCGGCTTGTTGGCAGGCGCTGCCTTCGGGGACTGCGAGCGCAAAAGCTCCTTGGCCATCAAAGCCCAGTGGATTTACGCAATCGATCACGATCTTGCCAGCGAGATCACCGGCTAATTCTTTGAGGGTGGCTTCGTGTCCGGCCCACGGAACGGCGATGATCGAAACATCGCACTCGCGCGCAACGGTGACGTTGTCGCTTCCAGTGAGATTAGCGATGCCTTCTGCGGTAGCGATCTCATTCGCACGCGCGGCATCGCGGGATCCGATAACTACTTTATGTCCGGACATTGCAAAACGCCTTGCAAGACCACGACCTTGTTCGCCCGTACCGCCGATAACACCAATGGATAGATTTTCTACTGACATGGTTGAAAGCGTACTGGGTTTTCTGAGTTAACGCGCGTTCTGAATTAACTCTGTCCGGATGGGGAATTTCACCCGCGGACGCGTCTCGCCGCCGCGCGCGATTTCTCGCTCGTTGATGAGCTTCCATCCCGCGAGATCGATTGCATGAGGAGGTGGAGTAATTCCATTCCTTGGAACACCACTGCCAGTACCAAGATCTTCCAGTAGCCGTTCCATTACTTGAGTCGCATCACTCTTATTCGTTCCGATCACACCACTCGGTCCGCGTTTGGCCCAGCCGACGACATACATACCTGGAATATGCGCTCCGGATTCATCTTGCACACGGCCATCGAGGTTGCGTACTTTCCCACGTTCTATCGGCAGGCCATCGATTCCCACTGATGTATACCCCACAGCAGAAACGACTAGATCGGCTGGGAATGTTACCTCTTCGCCGATAGCTACTACATCAGTGCCTTTCATTCCGTTCACCGCAAAACGCACAGCCTCCACATGGTTTGTACCAATGATTTCGAGCGGAGCGAGGAAAAATTTAATTTCTAAAGTACGCCCATTACCAGTGGGGGCCTCGGTGGTGAGTTTGGTGAAGGCTTCCATGTTCTGTCGTACATCTTTGGGAATCTCTTCCCATGATTCCAACCGTGTATGTCCTGCATTCACATCGGCAGCACTTACAACAACGTTTGTATGTTCAAGTACCAAGAGATCACGAAGTTCAGGTGATGTGAAAGCTACGTGTTCTGGCCCACGGCGCGCAACAATCGTGATGTCAGTAATGTTGCCTTCGAGAATTACATCGAGTGCGATATCTGAAATGTCTGTACTTGCTAATTCTTCGGGTTCAACTGCAAGTAAACGACCGACATCCATGGCGACGTTTCCTGCACCAATAACAATTGCGCGCTTTCCGCTGAGATTTACCGCAAAATCTGCGAAATCTGGATGCGCGTTGTACCAAGGCACGAATTCTGCCGCTGTCATCACGCCAGGTAAATCTTCTCCGGGAATTCCCAGCGTCCGTCCGACATCTGCGCCACTTGCAAAGACGACGGCGTCGTAGGCATCTTGTAATTGCGCAACGGTGACGTCTTTGCCGATTTCGACATTAGCTATCAAACGAAAGCGCGGGTCTTCGCTGATCTTTTCAAAGACTTTAGAAACGGTCCGGATCTTCGGATGATCGGGCGCTACGCCGCTTCGAACCAGACCCCAGGGCGTCGGGAGCTTTTCGATCATGTCTACTAAGACCGGTTTGTCCTCTTGATTGAGGAGCGCTTGGGCAGCGAAGTAGCCCGCCGGGCCGGCGCCCACGATCGCAATTCGGACAGCTGACATGTCGCTCATCTGCTTGAACCTACTCTTCAAAGGGGCTTTGGCGACAGTACATAATTTGTGAGTCGTTTCACCTGTTCCCCGCTCGCAATCAGGGGCTCCCCCGGGATATGGTCAAACTCCCTGGAAGGAGGGTCATTCATGGCCCCTAGTACAAATGCCCGCCTGAATGCTTGGGTTGAGGAAGTTGCCGCTCTCACCACACCAGAGAACATTCGATGGTGTGACGGTTCTGAGAATGAGTGGCAGGAACTCACTTCTGAATTGGTCGATGCTGGCACTTTCGTGCGCCTTACCAAGAAGCCAAACTCTTTCTGGTGCGCATCAGACCCCACCGACGTTGCTCGCGTAGAAGATCGCACTTTTATTTGTTCAGTAGATAAAGCAGATGCTGGTCCTACCAATAACTGGATGGATCCAGGCGAGATGAAGGTCCTCATGAAAGACCTTTACCGCGGAAGCATGCGCGGTCGCACTATGTATGTCATTCCTTTCTGTATGGGCCCGCTAGATGCGAAATTCCCGATGTATGGAGTACAAATCACTGACAGCGCTTACGTTGTAGTTTCGATGCACATCATGGCTCGCGTAGGTTCCGGTGTTCTCAAAGCGATGGGCAGCGATGCACCATTCGTTCCAGCACTCCACTCCGTCGGCGCACCACTTGCTCCAGGACAAGCCGATGTCGCATGGCCATGCAGTACTACTAAATACATTGTGCAATTCCCTGAAGAGCGCATGATCTGGTCCTATGGTTCCGGATACGGCGGGAACGCCCTCCTCGGAAAGAAGTGCTACTCGCTTCGTATCGCATCCGTGATGGGACGCGATGAGGGTTGGCTTGCCGAGCACATGCTTATTCTTAAGCTCACGCCACCTAACGGAAATTCGAAGTACATCGCGGCTGCGTTCCCCTCTGCATGCGGTAAGACAAACCTCGCCATGCTCGAACCCACCATCCCTGGTTGGAAAGTAGAGACTCTTGGCGATGACATCGCTTGGATGCGCTTCGGAGAAGATGGTCGCCTCTACGCACTCAATCCTGAATATGGTTTCTTCGGTGTAGCACCAGGTACTGGTTGGAAGACGAATGCCAACGCTATGCGCACCATTGAACACGGCAACTCTATTTTCACAAACGTCGCACTCACCGATGATGGTGACATCTGGTGGGAAGGTATGACCGACGAACCACCAGCACACCTCACCGATTGGAAGCGTCGCGATTGGACACCAGAGAGCAGTGAAGTTTCATCACATGCAAACTCGCGCTTCTGCACTCCAGCATCGCAATGCCCCATCATTGCTCCAGAGTGGGAAGATCCCAACGGCGTTCCGATTTCAGCAATCTTCTTCGGTGGTCGTCGCAAGACCACCATTCCATTAGTGGTGGAAGCACGTGATTGGAACCATGGCGTATTTATGGGAGCCACCCTCTCTTCTGAAACCACGGCAGCTGCAACGGGTGAACTTGGCGTGGTACGTCGCGATCCATTCGCCATGCTTCCCTTTATTGGTTACCACGTCGGCGATTACTTCAATCACTGGGTCAATGTGGGCAAGTCACACGATGCCTCCAAGTTGCCAAAGATTTTCTACGTGAACTGGTTCCGTCGCGGTCGCGATGGTGGCTTCCTCTGGCCTGGATTCGGCGAGAACTCTCGTGTGCTGAAGTGGGCCATCGAGCGCATCGAAGGCACCGCGGCTGCGATCGAGACTCCGATCGGCCATGCTCCCACTCTTGAATCCCTCGATGTCGAAGGTCTTGGCCTTACCCGTGACGAACTTGAGCAAGCGCTCAATGTCGACCACGACGAGTGGGCTGCTGAGCTTCCTTTGATCGAGGAGTGGTTTAACAAGGTGGGCGACACGATGCCCACAGTGCTCTGGACCGAACTCGATGGGCTCAAGTCGCGCCTCGGCGCCTGACTCAGTAAATAGCTGGGCAAATAGCTGGGCAGATAGCTGGGCGTGCGAGGCCAGCATGTAGTTAAATACTCAGATTTCACGCTCAAATCGGAGCCTTAGAGGGATCATTAGGCATGGAGAGAAATCTGGCGGATAATTCTTAAAAGAGCATGGGAGACCCGATGTCGAAGTTCGCCGAACGCGTTGCTGACCTCACGCGTAGCCGCACGCCCTTTGTGATGGCGCGCGTAGTGCTCGCTGAGAAACCGACTTCAGCCAAGCCGGGCGATGAAGCAGTGATTCTCGCAGATGGCACTATCGAAGGATTCGTGGGTGGCTCCTGCGCTGAATCAACGGTGCGCTCCGAAAGCCTCACACTCTTACAGGGTGGGAAATCGATGCTCCTTCGAATCGCACCGCATCCAGAAATAGATCAGAGTGGCAAGAAGACAGTTCACAATGCGTGTCTCTCAGGAGGAACGTTGGAAATTTTCTTGGAGTCCGTCATGCCTGCTCCACTTGTTACCGTCTTTGGAGATAGCCCCATCGGAAGCGCTCTCATCAAGCTAGGTAATGCATCAGGTTTTGCCATTCAAGAGTGGCAACAAGATATCAATCTTGCTGATGCATTCGCAGTTGTTGTTGCATCCCACGGGCGCGATGACGAAGCCATGATGTTGGAAGCTGCGATACGTGCAGGTGTTCCTTACGTTGGATTGATTGCCAGCAGGAAACGTGGTGCAGGCGTAATTCAAATGCTAGATCTTAATGACGATCAAAAAGCCTCAATTTTCTCACCTGCTGGATTAGACATTGGCGCTCGCACTCCCGAATCGATTGCGATTTCAATTCTTGCAGAGATGGTGCAAGCCCGTGCCGATCAATCTACTGAGGAGAAGGTTGCGCCGGTATGCGAAAGTGCGATTGATCCTGTGTGCAACATGACTGTGCTCATGGTGCCAGAATCTATTCATGCAGATTTCGACGGAGAAACAGTCTGGTTTTGCGCATCTGGTTGCCTGAAGGCATATTCTGCGAATCCAACGGCCTTTGCGCGTTCATAATGAGCCTGGCACATATCGATAGCACCGAATCTCTACAAGCGGCCCTCAACGCACACGGATACATCGCCGACCAAGGTTTAGCGACCGCGCTCTACATTGCGATGAAGTTGCC
>JBAXIG010000094.1:0-5288 GCA_037138535.1 Actinomycetes bacterium | reverse complement strand
AGGTAAGTATTCGAAGATTCGCGGTAGCGAGTGGGCCGATTATGCTTTTGCTCGTAACGAAGCGCTCCGTGTAAATAAGCCCACACTTCCTCAGGTTTTTACCTTTGCGGGCCTCACGCACTCTAAGGGCTCTGATTTTGCGGTGACAGCACATGTCAGTACGCGGATCACCGCTGGTACAGCTGCCGATCCTGACATTTCACTTGTCATTCTTCCGGTCTATCAGGTCGCTGGCTTGGATCCTGGCGACGATAATGAGTGCATCACAGCAAACGGCGCGGATGTTGATTCGGTCTGTTACAAGATTGGTGATCTTGCCGAAGCCGCTCGTTTCAAAGTCTCTCTCAAACTTCTTGCGCGCCCGCAGGGTTGGATGACCGGTCGAGTTGTTGATCCGTCAATCACTTTCACCGCTCCTACCGATATCGAGAAGCGCACTGTTGTCACCCTTGAGGGCACTTCGATGGATGTACAGACGATTGACCGCACTTACTCTTTAGCGAAACCTGCGGAGAAGTCGAAGTGGGATACGGTCGCCACCGCATTTGGTGATTCACGTGCACCGTGGAGTACGGCGGGGGATGCAACCTATCCGCTTCCTCCAGATAAGACGAGTATCTCGATTTTTAATTCCATAGTTTCCGCGGAGAAGAGTGCCTCAGCATCGACTACGCCTTCGTTTGACATTGCAGATTCATTAAAATCACTCTGGCGGGTGGATTTGCAGCCTAAGGGACGTGCTGATGGCGTAACTTGCGATTCCAGCAACTTCCAAGGCTTTGTGTCATCTAACGCGATGGTCTACAAGAGTGCGCTGCCAAATTACGATAAGTCCACCGGGACGCTCGATTACTCCATTTCGAGCCCGCATTACAAGCCAGATGGCAAGAGCGAATTCCTTGGACGTTATGACTTGCTCGTAGCAACTGATTATGCGCGCTGTGTGTGGGACCTCAAGGCTGGCGAGATTCCTGCCAAGGACGCGGTCACTGTGACTATCGAGAAAGCCGGCGAGAAGAAAATCATTAGTGCCGAGATGTCACTGGATGATCAATATTTCAAATTCACCGCACAGGGCTTCACCTTTAGCCAAGCGAAGCTTTCGATTAAGTTAAAAGCCAAGGAGTCGATCACCACCCCAGCGCCCACGCCAGCACCAGCAGCTGCAGCGTCGGCTGCCACAACGGCTGCTCCAACTGCTGCGGCCAAGGCCGCTGCACCAACGACCACCACTATTACTTGTGTGAAGGGTAAGACCTCTAAGAAGGTCACCGGCGCTAAGCCTGTATGCCCCGCCGGTTTTAAGAAGAAGTAGGCGTAGGTTACTCCTAGCCAATCCCTTCGGTAAGGAGTGCCAATGCTTGTAGATTGCGCGTGGTATCGCGACGGTGTGCGCCAAGTGGGACCATCTGATTTTTCTGACCTGGTGGATATGGCTCGCGATCAGGGTGGCTTTGTCTGGGCTGGTTTTTCGGCTCCCAGTGAAATTGAGTTTGCTGATGTAGCAAACGAATTTAAGCTACACCCGCTCGCGGTAGAAGATGCGGTGCACGCTCATCAACGACCAAAGATTGAGAATTATGGACCCATTACCTTCGTAGTACTTCGAACCGTTTTTTACGACGAATCGACTAGCCAAATCTCGACTGGCGAGCTTATGTGTTTCATAGGCGATGCTTTCGTTGTCATTGTTCGCCATGGTGAAGGTGCACCTCTCGTTGCGGTGCGACATGATTTAGAGAATCGTCCGAGTCACCTTGCAGAAGGACCCTACGCGGTGCTCCACTCAGTGATCGACCGAGTGATCGATTCGTATGTGGAGATCGGTAGCCAGCTCGCTGACGATGTGGGCATTTTGGAAAGTGAAGTCTTCGGAACGGGCCGCAAATCTTGGTCGCAAGAGATCTACTTCCTTAAGCGAGAAGTAATCGAATTCAGGCACTCAGTTGATCCACTTGCAATACCTCTGGATCGACTCTCCTCTGATCTGACCCTGAAGATCCCAGAGAAGATCCGACCCTTTTTCCGGGATACAAGTGATCATTTAGCTCGCGCATCTGAGTTAGCATTTGGCCTCGATACCTTGCTCAGCAGCGTACTCAATGCAGATTTGGCACAAGTACAAGTGAGGCAGAACGAAGATATGCGCAAGATTACTGCGTGGGTTGCATTAGGCGTGGCGCCCACCATGGTTGCGGGAATCTATGGAATGAATTTTGATCATATGCCCGAGTTGCGATGGACCTTCTCCTATCCAACCGTCCTTCTTTGCATAGGAGCTCTTACCTTATTCTTAGTGCGTAAGTTTAAGAAGTCAGGCTGGCTTTAATTAATAAGCTTTTACTAAGTGTGCCATGCGATCTGCATTCTCGCGCAGCGATCCTCGATGCAGTGCGCCGCCGATAAGAAGCGATGTGTCTTTGCCGTAGAAATCGATCATTTCAGGAATGCGTTCAAGGCTCATGCCACCGCCAGGAGAGATCCAAATCGGTGCGATTGATCCAAGCGGGGCGAGTGCGGCCTCGCGAATCTCTAGGCACTCTTGCTTTGAGAAAGAGAAACGACCACCGAAGTTCGGGAAGATGGTGATATCCGCACCAGCAAGGCGCATGAGTGTTGAAAAGAGTATTCCGTGCGCAATTCCTTCATTGGGAGAAATCGTGTAAGAACCGAGCATGGATGGGTGCGCCATGATCGGAAGCTCAATGTTCTTCGCGATGACGCGCAGGCTGTCAAAACCGGTGATACCCGGGAGGATGAGTAAGGCGCCAGCGCCGAGCTCCTGCGCACTCCGGGCAGCCTCTAACACTTGATCGGCAGGAAGGTTAAGGCTCGGGGCGTAGGCGCTGTTGCCGCCCGTGATGGCGTTGGCTTCTGCGACTGCCTTGGAAACCAGCGTGACTCGCTCTCGCCAAGTTGACCAAGGTTGATTTGCCAAACTGTGGTCATCCTTAATGATGTCAAAGCCTGCAAGCGCCAAGGTGCGCGCGGTTTCCGCGAAGTCTGCCGATGAAGTGCCCATGGGCTTCAGTGCGGTGGTGATCAGTGGGCGAGTGGCGGCGCCAAAATGTGCACGCAAACCTTCAATGCCATATCGCGGACCATCAAAGAGTGCGGTGATGCTCTCAGGAAGCGCGAGATCTACGATGCGCACTCCAGGAAAGAGTGAAACATTTCCCCAAAGCACGTTGAGGAGTTGGGTAAGTTCTCCGCCCGCTACTCGAGGGTCATACGAGATGGTGACCTGATCTCCTGAGATTTCTTCCACGCGACCGACCACCTCGTGTTGGATCCACTCGGGAGCTAAGTCGTGTGGAAACTCGATCGTTTGCTCAACGCGGATGGCTTCTGCAACCGCAGCCGGATCATTTCCGGTGATGCGGTAGACAACGGTGATGCGATCTGTCATCAGAGTGCTTCAACCTTTGCGCTGCTATGTACACTCACCGAGCGTTGCTCTTGCAAGTCTTCCTCGGCGATCTCAAAACTCTTTCCTAGCAGTTCTTCGACGGTGGTGACAAGTGACTTTGCATCGATCCCATACTCCGACATGAGGTACTTCTGAGAAGCGCCATGTGCATAGGTATCTTTGAGCCCGATGCGCCGGAGTGGAACACCAATCGCGTTCTCCGCCATCACCTCGGCTACCGCGCTACCAAGCCCGCCGATGATGGTGTGGTTCTCCATCGTGATGACACCGTGTTTAGCCTTCTTCAATGCCTTGATTATGGCTGGATCGGTAAAGGGCTTGAGTGTGGAGACGTGCAGGTGTGTGATGGATACCCCCTTCTCGTGAAGAAGTGTGGTGGCTCGGAGCGCTTCTTCCGTCATCACCCCAGAGGTGAGCAGTGTGATCTCATCGCCGCTAGAGAGAATACGTGCGGTGTTGAATTTGAAAGGCTCGTTCTTTGGGAAGATGCGCGATACTTCCCCGCGCAGCATTCGAATGTAGACTGGTCCGTTTACCGCGTGTGCCACGTCAAGTACTGATTCCACTTCGGTGGCATCTCCCGTTTCAAAGATAGTCATATTGGGGATCGCACGCAGGATGGCAATATCTTCGATCGCTTGGTGGGTCACGCCACCGGGAGTCATGATGCCGGGTAAGAAACCAACGAGACGCACCTTCAACGCAGGATAAGCGATCGACATCTGAAGTTGATCAAGTGGTCGGCGATAAAGAAATACCGAGAAAGTGTGCAGCCACGGTTCGAAACCTTCACGGGCAAGACCAGCCGCGTAGCCGAGCATATTTTGCTCAGCCATACCCATTGAGAAGAAACGATCTGGGAATGTATCGCGCCACTTACCCACTTCGCATGAGTTAGTGAGATCGGCCGAAAGTACGAGCACATTTGGCTTATCTTTTGCCCAGTTGATGAAATTCTGTTGGTGGGGCCTGGCCACAATTTCGTACGTCATCGGACCATCTCCTGGTAAGCCTGCTCGTAACGCGCCTTCTCGCCCTCGCTGGTGAAGCGCACATAGTGGAGCACGGGCGCACGGTCGGCCAAGATGGGCAGTCCGCGAGTGGGGTCGGTGTAGCAGAGGATGGCGTGTGGTGAGCGCGTGTTTTTGCGCCCGGCCTCCAAGATGGCAGTGGTGTCGTGGCCCTGCACCACAGTGGTCTTCCAGCCAAAGGAAGTCACCCGTTGGGCAAGTGGTTCGATGGTCATCACGGAATCCATTGGTCCATCGCATTGAGCGCGGTTGACGTCGACGATGATGCGCAAGTTAGAAAGTTTATGGAAACTTGCTGCTTGCAGCGCCTCCCACGTTTGGCCTTCTTGGAATTCGCCATCGCTCATGAAGACCCATACTTTCCCGGTCTCTTTGCGAATTTTGCGAGCGAGTGCGATACCACCGGCTTGTGAAATTGCTTGCGCGAGTGAACCGGTGGTGGTTTCAAACCCAGGGGAGTGTTCTGCACCAATCATTTCAACGGTAGATCCATCTTTGTTGAAATGATCGAGTGCATCCTCGCGGAGGCGACCTGTTTCGATTAATGCTGCATAAATAACGAGTGCATAGTGTGCGGGACTAATGATCAAGCGATCGCGCTTGGGATCGCGACGACCGTGAAATTCTGCACCCGTGAGGTAATCATCGCTTCCTACTCGAGGCACACCAGAGAACATTGGTGGTGCGATGGGCGAGTAGAGAGGTGCGAGATCGAGCATCCCACCATAAAGGCAGGAGAGTAGTTCGGCTGCCGAGCAGGCTTGGCTCATATATCCACCATTTTGCGAGAGGGTATGTGCCAGCACGCGTCGCCTTATTCCGGCCGC
>JBAXIG010000093.1:0-5354 GCA_037138535.1 Actinomycetes bacterium | reverse complement strand
CCAACTTCCACTCCCCGACAGGGTGTCGGAAAACACGCACCGACACCCTGTCGAAACTTCGCGTTGAATCACCCGATAACTTCTGTTTATGCGTCGCGTACTTCTACCGCTTGGAATAATGGGACTATTGGTCGCCATTCCGCTCTCCCCTGCATCTGCCGTCACCGGGCAACATAGCGAGACCTTCACTGCGAGCAAGAGCCTCAAACTTAAACCAGGCGGCCAAACCATTACGGTCACTGGTGAAGGGTTTGATACTTCGGTCGGTATTTACATTGCTCTATGCGTCATCAATAAAAATGTACTTGCACATACAGCACGGCCCACACCTTGTGGCGGTGGCGTGGACCAGGGTGGAACTAGCGGTGCATCACTTTGGATTTCATCAAATCCGCCTACTTACGCAATCGGATTAGCGAAGCCCTTCTCCGAAACCGGTGGCTTTAATGAGAAACTCAAAGTGGGGGCGATGATCGGCAAGGTCGACTGTCGCAAGAAGAGTTGTGCCATCGCGGTTCGCGCCGACCATACCCGTGGAGATGATCGTTCCTTTGACATCTTTATTCCAGTCACATTTCTTGCCAAATAATTAAATCGGAACTCACCAAGGAGCAACATGAAGTTGAAAAGCATCACCACCGGATTAGTCGTAGTAGCACTCATCGGAGCAGCTGCTCTCCCCTCTTCTGCAGCGACCAGTAAAGTGCAGATCGTCGGCGGGCCCCTGAAAACACTCACCTTCGCGGGCGACAACATCCACCTCACCGTGAAAGGTCTTCCTAAAAAAACCGGTGTATATGTGCGCGAGTGCGTAGCCACCGCCAAGCGCCCCACCGCAGCCCAATGCAACGGTAACGGCGTGTGGATTACCCCCTCGTTCCCCGGTGGCGTCTACCCCACCGACGGCACTGTTGGTAAGCCAAATACAGACTTTTCGCTACCCGTGGTCGGCGCCTTTGGTACCAACGACTGCTCGATATCCAAGTGCGTAATCTTTGTGCAACGTGATCACCTCGGTCCTACAGATAAGAGCCTCGATACCAGTGTGAAGATTTCCTTCGCCGCGAAAGTTGCGACACCGGGAGCCACAGGTTCAGCTTCGACCACCCCAGTAGCCATCGGACCTGATGTACTCACCAGCACGATTGGCACCTCCACTCTCGGCGATCCTCCGACACCAATCAACGCAAGTGTGGATCAAACTATTGTCGTGAAGACCCTCTCTGGCGTTACACCGACCATCGTGGCTCTGCCAGGTGGAAATTGCGTGATCACTGGCACCACAATCGCAGCGGGTTGGAGCGGTTACTGCGTCGTACAGGCTACTTCGGCAGGAAACGCCTCCTACACCAAGGTGTCGAAGGTCTATCCGCTCTCTGTGGCTAAGACTTCAACTACCCCCACGGCTATCGGACCCGACGTGCTCACGAGCACGATTGGCACCTCCACTCTCGGCGATGCGCCAACAGCAATCAACGCAAGTGTTGATCAAACCATTGTCGTGAAGACCCTCTCTGGTGTCACACCGACCATCGTGGCTCTGCCAGGTGGAAATTGCGTGATCACTGGCACCACAATCGCATCGGGTTGGAGCGGTTACTGCGTCGTACAAGCTACTTCGGCAGGAAACACCTCCTACACCAAAGTGTCAAAGGTCTATCCGCTCTCTGTAGCTAAGTAGTACTTCCCCCAATAAAACGTGACGTTCAGCGAATTTGTGCGCGCACTCCGGCGAGTGCAAATTCAATAGCGGCTTTCACTTCGGCTTCAGGATTTGCACCGCCGGAATCTACTCGCCGGGTAGTTGCTTCGACTATGCCATTCACGAAATTTGCTACGCGCGCGGGATCTGAAGTACCGGCTTCACCCAATGCCTTGATGAGTGGACCAGTGAGGCGATGGTGAGCGGCGCGCACTTCGGGCACGCGATGTGGTGGAAGTGCTACAGAGCTCAGTTCACGGGCAAGACGATGTTTACCGGCAACTACATATTCGAGCGCGCCTACCATCCATGCCTCAACGTGCTCTAATGCAGTTGCGGTGGCAGAGACTTGATCGTTGAGCGAAGCAGCCCAAAGGTCTAATTCATCTAGTACTAAATCGGCAATTAAATCTTCTCGAGAATCAAAGTATTCATACAGCGAACTCCTTGAGAGGCCCGCACGGGCCGCTACCGCAGACATGGTGACTGAGCCACTGCCCTCTTCCATAGCCAGTTCCACCGCGGCCGCCAGCAGTGCTGCGCGACGCTTCTCGCGATGATCAACGACGTTGGAGGCTTCTATCTTTGGCATGGACAGAGTCTGCCACCTATTCCGCAGGAGCGCTTGTGATGGCTATTTCGCTCGCTGCGAGCTGCCCACACGCGCCATCAATGTCACGCCCACGAGTATCGCGGACGGTCACCGCCACTCCATACGCCTCAAGGAGGCGGACGAACGTGTCCTCGTCCTCTTGGCGCGAGGCAGTCCACTTAGACCCGGGAGTGGGGTTAAGGGGAATGAGATTGACGTGCGCGTTACGATTCTTCAGCAAACGACCGAGAAGATCAGCGCGCCAAGCCTGATCATTGATATCGCGAATCAACGCGTATTCAATCGAGTAACGTCGCCCAGTTTTGTTCGAGTAGGCATCAGCGGCTTCGAGAACTTCACTAACCTTCCAGCGAGTATTGATAGGCACAAGCGTGTCGCGCAGTTCATCATCAGGGGCATGAAGTGAAACAGCCAGAGTTACCGGAATATCTTCGTCGATCAACTTCATAATCGCGGGAACAAGACCAACAGTAGAAAGTGTGACGGAACGCGCACCGATGGCTAAACCTTCTGGATGTGGCGACGTAATATTGCGAATTGATTGGATTACTGCGTTGTAATTGGCGAGTGGCTCCCCCATGCCCATGAAGACAACATTAGAAAGACGCATCGTGCCGCCAGGGATCTCGCCACTATCGAGTGCGCGCGCGGCCATCACTACTTGCTCGGTGATTTCTCCAGCAGTGAGGTTACGAGTAAGCCCACTTTGCCCAGTGGCACAGAACGGGCAGTTCATACCGCATCCGGCTTGCGAAGAAATACAGACAGTTGCGCGATCGGAGTAGCGCATGATGACGCTCTCCACGAGAACTCCGTCGTGCATCTTCCAGAGATCTTTACGAGTCCTACCTCGATCACAGTCAAGCGAGCGCACGGGAGTGAGTAATTCTGGGAGTAGTAAGTCTTTAAGAGTTCCACGAAGATCTACCGGAATATCGCTACAGGTATCTGGATCGTTATTAAGGTGCTCGAAGTAATGGAGTGCCACCTGCTTAGCGCGAAAACCAGGAAGACCAAGATCTTCGGCGAACTTTTTACGATCCTTAGCTGGCACATCGCTGATGTGTTGGGGTGCCTTTTTGCCACGCTTGGGTGCGGCAAAAACTAGTTCCCCTGGCTTAAGCGCCATTAGAGCCCCACAAAATGGGTAATGAGTAAGTAGGCAAATGGTGACGCAAGGAGAACTGAATCGAGACGATCGAGGATGCCGCCGTGGCCTGGAAGGAGGGCACCCATATCTTTGACACCCAAGTCACGCTTGAGCGCGCTTTCAATGAGATCTCCACTCGTAGCCGCAATGACCGTGACAGTTGCCAGCACCGCCCCTTCCCAAAAGGGACGATCGAGCCAAATCGTGTAGAGCGTTCCCGCGCCACCGATCGCAAGAATAAGAGAACCGACCACACCTTCAATAGATTTCTTGGGGCTAATAGTCGGTGCGATGCGATGCTTACCGAAGAGTACTCCGGCAATGAGACCACCGGTATCGCTTAAGGCAACTGCAGCGACGAACACCATCGCATGCGCGCGACCATTCACAGGTGCCGCAATAAGTACCGCGAATCCTGCTGGCACCGGTAGATATAGCAATGAGAAAAGAGTTGCCGTGACATCCTGCACAAACGAGGTAACGCCAGAGCGAAGTCGGATAACAAGCAGAACAGGAATTGCCACACCTGTCGCGATCGCCATACCAGAGAGTCCCCAAAACCAACTCGACATGACTATGGAAACGCTTGCAATAGCTGCTGTGTACGGATCGATCAAAATACTCTTCAACGCAAACGCCCGAGAGAGCTCCCACACCGCTGGAATCATGGCAACCGACACCAAGATGGCAAAGAATATACGATTCCAGGAAAGCGACGCGATGATGAGCCCTAGAAGTGAAAGACCCACCATGAGGGCTGAAGGAATGTTGCGCCCGGCTCGGGCATTGATGTCTGTCACGATTAAACTTCGAGAAGTTCGCTCTCTTTGTGTTTCAAGAGCTCATCGATCTTGTCACCGTGCGATGCAGTGACTTTGTCGAGCTCTTTCTCGGCACGACCGAGTTCGTCTTCACCAAAACCGCCATCTTTTGCTAACTTATCTAAACCTTCTTTGGCATGGCGGCGAATGTTGCGAAGCGTGACTCGCGCCTCTTCCGCCTTTTGACGAGCGACCTTGATGTACTCCTTGCGTCGCTCCTCAGTCAGTTGTGGAAAACCTACACGAATGACTCCACCATCGTTACCCGGATTCACTCCAAGGTCGCTCTCGCGGATCGCCTTCTCAATGGAGGCCATGGCGCTCTTATCGAAAGGACTAATAAGCGCCATGCGCGCCTCTGGAATTTGAATGGTAGCTAGTTGATTGAGGGCGGTAAAGGTTCCGTAGTAATCGACCATGATCTTGTTGAACATGGCAGGATGCGCGCGACCAGTACGGATAGAGCCAAAGTCCTCTTTAGCAACCTCGACAGCTTTATCCATCTTCGCAAGAGCTTCTGCAAGTGTTGCGTCGATCATGGCTTCTCCTTCGTTGCGTGCCTAGTAACAGTGGCCTGAGGGTTACCTCAGTGAACTAACGTGCCAATCTTTTCACCGCGAACAGCCTTCGCAATGTTGCCATCCTCCATGAGGTTGAACACGATAATGGGAAGGTGGTTCTCTTTGCAGAGCGAGAAAGCGGCGGCATCGGCCACTCCTAATCCCTGGGTGATAACTTCGCTATAAGAAATAGAGTCGTACTTGGTTGCGCTGGCATCTTTGCGTGGATCTGCCGAATAGACGCCATCGACTCCACTCTTGGCGAGCAAGAGAGCTTCACAGCCGATTTCTAACGCGCGTTGTGCCGCGACGGTATCGGTGGAGAAGTAAGGCATTCCGGCGCCAGCTCCAAAAATAACTACCCGACCTTTATCGAGGTGGCGCATGGCGCGGCGAGGAATATAAGGTTCGGCGACCTGGCCCATGGTGATGGCGGTCTGCACGCGAGTATCAATCTCTTGCTTTTCGAGGAAGTCTTGGAGTGCGAGGCAGTTCATGACCGTGCCGA
>JBAXIG010000092.1:0-5377 GCA_037138535.1 Actinomycetes bacterium | reverse complement strand
GGGCCGTACATGTTGCCGATGCGTTCAAGGCTCATGGGTTAAGGGTACCGGGTGGTTTTCAAGGGGTGAGTGTCAGTGGGCGAGAGTACCTTGAGGAGCGTAGGCCTCTGATTTATAGGCAGATGAGGAGTGATGGGCATGGGTTGGAACTTAGTGGCTATGGTGCTGGTAGGAGTTTTGGCGTTGCTCTTTGGCCGTGGGCCGCTGCGGTGGATGTTCGTGGCCTTCTTCTTAGGATTTTGGGTGGTGCCGATCCTGGCCTTCTTGCCCTCGAGGCGATTTAAGTACCCCGGCGAGGCAGCATCTTTGATCGAGTACTTCCAAGTGCGCTCGATGAGGCGGGCGCTCGCCAAGGTCGACTCGGTGGAGGACTTGTTGAGCGCTGGTTGAACGTGGATCGGTTTCTACTTGAAGTAAGTAGGTATTTTTCCCACTCCATGGACGAGTTGGTACATCGCCCCGCGGGACTTCGCCTGAAGGTCTTGATCAAGGAGCGGGGAGAGCCAGCCAGAAGATTGGCCTCTCCACGGATCGTTCACCCACCGGTCGTAAGCGGCCACATCTTCCCAAGCAGCCGTCACTAATAGGGGGCCTCCCTCTAGAGGTGCATGGAGCTCAGTAGCGAGGAAGCCGTCGATACGCCCGGAGCGTTCAAGTACCTCCTTCTCATAGAAGTAGTTGATAACAGCGTCTTGATCACCTTTAAGTGGATTGAGCATTAAAACCGTGCGGATCATCTCTTTCCTTTCTCTTGGAACAAATCCAATCGGTAGCCATATTTGGCCAGGGTAGGGGTCTAGTTATTCCCGGCCCGGTCAGTAATATATGCAATATTACCCGCCGAGAGATGTGAGAAGCCATGTCGCACAACCTACTCATCAAGAACGCCTTGATCTTCGATGGCCATAGCCCCGATCTGCGTGAAGGCTCCATCCTCATTCGCAATGGAGAGATCGAGGCTCTCGATGAAAAGAGTGCAAGTGGTGTTGAGGTATTTGATGCGGGTGGACGAGTAGTCACTCCTGGATTTATTGATTGTCACTTTCATGCCTACGGCATTGATCTTGACATGATTCGCTTGGAATCAACACCTCGCAGTTACGTGGCGCTTAAGGGCCACCTTCGATTGGAAGCAGCTTTGCGACGTGGATTCACTACGGTGCGCGATGTGGCCGGTGGCGATAGCGGACTCGCGCTTGCCGTCCGCGAAGGCTTAATTGAATCTCCGAACTATTACTACACAGGACCTGCGTTGAGCCAAACAGGTGGACATGGCGATGCGCGTCATCCGGTTTACGACATGTGTTGCGCTAGTGGCAGTGGTGGTATTGGTGTGGAAGTTGTAGATGGCGTTGATCCGTTACGTATTGCAGTGCGCGACCGCTTGCGTAAAGGCGTGCATGCGATCAAGATCATGGCATCTGGTGGAGTCGTGTCACTCACCGATCCGATTCGTATTCCGCAATACTCCGCAGAAGAAATTCGCGCAGTTACGGAAGAGGCTGGGCGCCGCGGAAGTTATGTAGCGGCCCACGCTTACTCACCAGAGGCGATTGTGCATGCTGTAACTAATGGTGTGCGCAGCATCGAGCACGCGAATTTACTTGATGATGAAGCCGCTGCTGTGATGGCCGCACACTCTGCAGTAATGATCCCTACTCTCGTTACCTACCAGATGATGGCGGAGAAGGGCGCCGAGATCGGCATGGTCGAAGTGGCGCTAAAAAAGAACCACGAAGTCTTAGCATCCGGTAAAACCGCGATCGAAATCGCCACGCGTCACGGCATTCTGGTGGGCTTCGGTACCGACCTCATGGGCGATTTGGAGTATGCCCAACTCCGTGGCCTTGAGATCCAACACGAAGTGCAAGGCACTCTTGAATTACTCCGCAGTGTTACTTCGCGCAATGCAGAGGTGCTTAGAAATCCTAAGCATGGTTCAGTGGCGGTCGGTTCCTTCGGAGATCTTGTAATCCTCGATGGCAACCCTTTCGAGAAGCCTTCGGTGCTCTGGACTATGAGTGAGGGCCGCACTGTTATTAAGTCAGGTCGCGTAGTTAAGTAGCGTTCATGAATCCCAAGCGTCTGAGTGGCGATTCGCTGCAGAAGCCGAGCAGTCTTCGCGAACAGATCTCAACTGCTTTGCGCGCGGCGCTGATTACCGGCGAGATGCTGCCGGGGGAGACGTACTCGGTGCCGGCGATCGCCGAGAAGTTTGGCATCTCGGCCACCCCGGTGCGCGAGGCGATGCTCGACCTCACCAAAGATGGCATCTTGGTCGCCCTCCCGAACAAGGGGTTCCAGGTGGTGGCTACCTCAGCCGAGACATTGCGGCAGTTGACCGAGATTCGATTGCTCCTCGAGATCCGGGTAACGGTCGAGATCGCTAAGGCGATCACCCCGAAGCAGGTGGCGCGTTTGCGCGAGATCGCCACGGAGATCCAAGGCTTCGCCAAAGAAAACGACCTGATGAACTTCATCGAGATGGACCGGATCTTTCATAGCGGCATCTTGGAGCTCTCCGGAAACCCCATGTTGGTGGAGGTCGCTGACCAATTCCGCTCCCGCGCCCGCATCCACGCCCTGCCTTACATTTTGGAGAGCGGGCAACTCGAGGCCTCGTCCTTTGAGCACATCCAGCTCCTCGATGCCATGGAGCAGCGGGATCTGGAGACGGTCGCCAGGGTGATGGATCACCACATCAATTACACGATTGATGCGGTGCTGGCGATGTCCCTGGTCAAGAAAGCCGCGAAGTAGTCCGGCCACATTGGTGGAAAATCTTTGCCCAACCCCTAGTCATGGGCGTAAGCGCCTCAGTAATATGTCACACGTCAGTCCTCCCGCTCTAGGCTGGGCTGGCATCTCTTTGAGAAAGGTGAAAGTTCATGGCGAAAAACGCCCGAGTAGCAATTGACGTCGGAGGCACGTTTACCGACGTAGTCACACTTGATGGTGGCAGTGGCAGTGTGAAGTTTGACAAGGTGCCCACCACTCCAAGTGATCCACAACGAGGTGTAATGAATGGTTTCGCCGCTTCAGGCGTCAGCCTTGAGGAGGTTTCGCACTTCATCCACGGAACTACCCTCGGCTTGAACGCGCTCCTCACGCGTCGCGGAGCTAAGACGGGAATTGTCACCACGGAAGGTTTCCGTGACGTGTACTTGCTCGGTCGCACCGATCGCATTCCGATGTATGACTGGAAGTACCGCAAGCCTAAGAGCTTGGTAGAGCGCCAACACATCCTTGAAGTTCCGGAGCGGCTAGATTACGAAGGTAGTGTTGTTAAAGCATTCGATGAGAAAGCCGCTCGCGAAGTAGCTAAGAAATTCGTCGAACTCGGCATGCAATCGGTAGCGATCGTATTCCTTCACTCATATGTGAACCCAGCGCACGAGCAGAAAATGGCCGCGATCATGCGCGAAGTCGCCCCCGATATTGAGGTCACAGTTTCTTCAAGCCTCTCACGTGAAATTCGCGAGTACGAGCGCAGCAGTACCGCAGTGCTCGATGCTTACATCAAGCCCCTCGTGCGTCGGTATATTGCTAAACTCCAGGAATCTCTTGCGGCCAAGAAGTTCAGTGGCCTCTTTCTCATGACTCGTTCTGGTGGCGGTGCGATGACGGCCGAAACATCTAAAGAGACCCCGGTAAACGTGATCCTCTCCGGACCAGCAGGCGGCGTACTCGGTGCTGCATGGTTCTCGAAGGCAACCGGCTGCGGAGATCTCATCACCATCGATATGGGTGGCACTTCACTCGATGCTTCGCTTGTAGTCAATGGTGAGCCACTCACCTACTTTGATGCATCCTTCGAGGGCCTGCCGATCAACTTGGCCTCTCTCTACATCCATACGATCGGTGCCGGCGGCGGCTCACTCGTCTGGATCGATGAGGGCAATCATCTTCAGGTTGGTCCAGCGAGCGCAGGCGCTGATCCTGGCCCCGCTTCATATGGCAACGGTGGTATGGAAGCTACCTTTACTGATGCTGCACTTCATATGGGCTATCTCGGAAACGAGAATGCGCTCGCAGGTACGCTCGTTCTCAATAAGGAACTCGCCGCTAGCTCACTCAAGGTCAATGCCGACAAGCTTGGTATGGGCATTGATGAAGTAGCTCGTGGAGTGATTCGTATCTCCACCATCAAGATCGTCGGCGCAGTCCGTGTGATAACGGTGGAACTTGGACACACTCCCGCCGACTTCGCGCTGCTCTCCTTTGGCGGTGGTGGGGGCCTCGTTGGGGTTGATGTGGCTCGCGAGCTCAACATCCCCACGGTGATCATGCCGCCAGGGCCAGGAGCGTTCTCGGCCTTCGGAATGTTGATGGCGAGTGTGCAGCACGACTTCTCGCGCACCCGCATCACAGTGCTCGACTCTGCTGACCTTTCAATCATCAATGCAGACTTTGCAGAGATGCGCGATGAAGCAAAAGCGGCTCTAAATAAGGAAGGGTTCTCCGCCAAGGAGCAACACTTCACGCAATTCATGGACCTTCGATACTCAGGCCAAGAGCACAGCGTGACTCTGTCGGTTTCAGAGAAGATCGATAATGCTGAGATGGCTCACATGCGGGAAATCTTCGGTGAAGCACACGAGAAGGCTTACGGCCATAAGATGACAGATCCGATCGAACTGGTGTCGCTGCGCTTCTCGGCCCGTGGTGAAGTAGAAGCACCAGAGCTTCCTGTGCTCTCTAAGCAAGCGAACCGTGTTGCTACACCCACCGGTACCCGACAAGTATATGTAGGCGACGGCAAGCGTGCGGCATATAGCCTCTATGAACGTGATGCTCTCACATTTGGTGACACCATCGAAGGGCCCGCAATTATCAGTGAACACACAGCGACCACCGTATTCCATGCAGGCGATCGCGCTGAGCTCGGCAAGTACGGCGAAATCATCATTCACGTAGCAAAGGCGAACTAACATGATTGATTCAATTACCGTTGAAGTTATCCGACATAGCATGTTGTCTGCGTGCAACGAAATGGCACGCAACCTCTGCCGTACTGCGTACAACACCATTGTTTATGAAATCCATGACTACGGATTAAGTTTGCACGACTTGGATGGTAACTTAGTTGCAGAGGCTCCGGGTATTGCAATCTTCTCCGGTGCAAATGATTTCGGTGTGCAAAAGGGCATCGAGTTCATTGGCCTGGAAAACTTCAAGAGTGGCGACGTCTATTTGCTTAACTATCCATACTGGTCAGCAGCCCACACGCTCGACACGTTGGTCTTCGCTCCCATCTTGGTAAATAACAAGGTAGTTGGCTTCTCTTCCTGTCGTGTTCACTTGCTTGACCTCAAGCAGAAGGATGCCGGCTACGTGCTCGACTCCACGGATATGTCACAAGAGGGAATCTTCTTCC
>JBAXIG010000091.1:0-5515 GCA_037138535.1 Actinomycetes bacterium | reverse complement strand
TTAGAGGAGAACGCGGCCTAACCCGAGCGCCAGTTTCTTCGGCCACGCCCGTCCCCGGTAAGGTAACGGCGTGGCCGAATTTATTTATACGATGAAGAAGGCGCGTAAAGCGCACGGCGACAAAGTCATTCTTGATGACGTCACCTTAATGTTCTATCCCGGCGCCAAAATTGGCGTGGTCGGTCCAAACGGTGCAGGTAAGTCGACCGTTCTGCAAATCATGGCCGGTATTCAACAGCCCTCTAATGGTGAAGCTTTCCTTACCCCCGGGTTCTCAGTAGGCATCCTCCTCCAAGAGCCACCACTCAACGAAGAGAAGAATGTCCTTGAAAACGTACAAGAGGGTGTGGCTGAGACGATGGGTCTGCTCGATCGGTTTAATGCCATCAGCGAAGAGATGGGTTCAAATCCCGATGCTGATTACGACAAACTTTTGGCAGAGATGGGGGAGTTGCAAGAGCAACTCGATCATCGAAACGCGTGGGATCTTGATGCGCAATTAGAACAAGCGATGGATGCGCTTCGCTGCCCGGCACCAGATGCAGATGTAAAGGTGCTCTCTGGCGGAGAGCGTCGCCGCGTCGCGCTCTGCAAACTCCTACTTCAAGCACCGGATCTACTTCTGCTCGATGAGCCCACAAACCATTTAGATGCCGAGAGCGTGCAATGGCTCGAACAACACTTGGCAAAGTACCCAGGCGCGGTGGTCGCGATCACCCACGATCGATACTTCCTGGATAACGTGTCGCAATGGATTTTGGAACTCGATCGTGGTCGTGCGTATCCATACGAAGGCAACTACTCCACATATTTGGAAACCAAAGCGACTCGTCTCAAGGTTGAGGGACAAAAAGATGTGAAGCGGGCCTAGCGCCTTGCTGAAGAACTTGATTGGGTACGTCAAAACGCCAAAGGCCGCCAAGTGAAGTCGAAGGCTCGTCTTGCGCGTTACGAAGACATGGCTGCCGAAGCTGACAAGATGAGCAAGCTCGATTTTGATGAAATTCAAATTCCGCCAGGGCCTCGCCTTGGAAATGTGGTGGTTGAAGTTGATCATCTCTCCAAGGGATTCGGAGACCGACTGCTCTTTGACGATCTTTCATTCACTTTGCCGCGCAACGGAATCGTTGGAGTCATCGGACCGAACGGTGCTGGTAAGACCACGCTCTTTAAGATGTTGCAAGACATGGAGCAACCAGACAAGGGCTCAGTGAAGATCGGTGAGACTGTAAAAATTTCTTATGTCGATCAGTCACGTAGCGGCATCGATCCGAAGAAGTCTCTCTGGGAAGTTGTTTCTGACGGCCTAGATTTCTTAAAGGTTGGCCAAGTAGAAATGCCAAGCCGCGCCTACGTATCCGCTTTTGGTTTCAAAGGCCCTGATCAACAAAAAGCGGCAGGGATTCTCTCCGGCGGTGAGCGCAACCGACTTAATCTGGCGCTCACGCTGAAGATGGGTGGAAACTTGTTGCTCCTCGATGAGCCCACTAACGACCTTGATGTAGAAACTTTAGGATCTCTGGAAAATGCACTTCTTGAATTTCCTGGTTGCGCAGTGGTGATTTCCCACGATCGCTGGTTCCTTGACCGGGTCACAACGCACATCTTGGCTTACGAGGGTGATTCTCAATGGTTCTGGTTTGAAGGTAACTTTGATTCGTATGAGAAGAACAAGATTGAGCGCCTGGGTGCAGATGCGACTCGCCCGCACCGGGCGACTTATCGCAAGCTCACTCGCTAAGCGATTCGCGTATGCGTCACATTTACCAATGTCCTGTGCGCTGGGGTGACATCGACGCCTTCCAGCATGTAAATAACGTGGCTTATCTCGAATACTTGCAAGAGGCACGTGTTGATATGTTCTGGGTGCATCCTGCGCGTGCCGGCCTCAAACCATTGGCTCGCGGAATTGTGGTGGCAAGACACGAAATCGATTACTTGGCGCCAATGGAGTGGCGCGAAGCTCCCATCACTATCGAAATTTGGGCGACCAAGGTGTTGGCATCCAAGTTCGAGCTAGCGTATTCCCTCCACGACGAAGATCGCGAATATGCGCGAGCAAAGAGTGTGATGGTTCCATTTGATTTGGAGAGTCAACGACCAAGACGTATGGATGCCACAGAGAAAGAAGCACTCGAACCCTTCTTAGAGCAAGAATGATCAGGGGCTTTAAGAACGTTCATCCTTCTTGGGTAGCAGCCGCCGCCGCTGGTTCTCTGCTTTGCGGCTGCGATTATCGTCATGGTGATTGATCCAAAGGCGCGCCCGCTAGAATTAAAGTCATGAGCGAGAACTTCTATGAGGCAGTTGGCGGGGCACCAGTTTTCAAAAAGTTGGTAGATCTCTTCTACGAAGGTGTGGTGACGGATCCGCTCCTTCGCCCGCTCTATCCGGATGACGATTTGGACGGCGCCAAAGAGCGCCTCACTCTTTTTCTCATGCAGTACTGGGGAGGCCCCGGAACCTATTCGGAACAGCGTGGTCACCCAAGGCTTCGAATGCGCCACGCTGATTTTGAGATCACTGGTGCCGAACGCGATGCGTGGCTCAAACATATGATTTTTGCGGTTGATGCTCTCGAGCTAGCGCCAGACTTGCATGCGGAGCTCACCAAGTATCTGGAAGCAGCAGCGTTCTCCCTAGTTAATGCCCCAGACCGTCAGTTCGTGCCACAAGAGCATTGAGCAAACGTACGACAGCTGAATTGCGGTGACTTGCGATCCAGCGATACGCCACACGACTCATTGGGGCGATCGATGAGATGAGGTGACCTAGAAGGCGCCAATGGGTTTGCTTCAGCAAATATGCAACCGCGTCCGCACCAGCGAGCGCACGATTGTCGAGAATCAGGTGTACCGAACTCGCTGCTTCTGCTTCGGAGAGTAAGAATTGCGCGAGATCAGCTTCTTGGTAGGGGATAGCTTTCAGTTGTACGCGTGATTGAATCCACTTCACACAATTGCGGCAAAAATCGCACTCGCCATCGTAGATCAAGATCACGGTTGTGACTTATTCCCCAACTTAAGAATTTCACCATTGCGCACGTACCAGAGAGTGCCATCTGTTGAGCGAACGGTAGTAACTCGAAGGCCCACAGATTCCACTGTACCTTCGGCTTCATTAATGATGATGTGGTCTCCGACGCCGTATTGGTCTTCGAAGAGCATGAAGATTCCAGAGACCATGTCCTTCACGATGTTCTGGGCGCCAAGGCTGACTGCGAGACCGAGCACGCTTGCACTTGCGATGATGGGCGCCACATTAAGTCCGAGTTCGCCAAGGATCATTACTAGGGCCACCACGCCGATTGCTGCGTTCATGGTCGAGCGCAGAATGCTTCCCATGGTCATCGCACGTTCACGGCGACGCTGGTGATGGCGGGAGCCGTTCTCTGGGGCAGTGGTGACTCGGGAGATGATGCGCGAGATGGCTCTTCTGCCCACCCAAAGGATGACAATCGCAACCACCAGGATCGTGAGAACGTGCAACGGGGCATCCTTAAACCAGAGCCAGATGGGGTGTGCCGAAAGGGCTTCTGCTGCCGTTGTCATATGCCAAGGTTATCCCCGATGGGCTTAGGGGCGTTGTTCACGCGTGGAGTTCACCCAATATTTAGTCGAGGCTCGCCCGGTCAATGCTGGAGAAACACCCGAGCGCGGGGCAGGATTTCCCTAGACGGCACGGGCCACGCGCTGGGGAAGAAGAGCAGATGCGGCAATCACTCGTGTTGAACGCCACCTACGAGCCTCTTGGCGTCGTCTCAGACCGACGCGCGCTTATTCTGGTCCTCAATAATCGAGCCATCACAGTGCAAGAGTCCGCACATATTCTTAAACATCCTGGTGGAGCAGTCGTTCTCCCTGCGGTCATTCGACTCACTAAGTACATTCGTGTTCCCTATCGCCATGCAGTGCCACTTACGAGGCGCGCCATCTTTGCAAGAGACGGCGGACGTTGCGTGTACTGCGATGCACCAGCAACCAGCATTGATCATGTGTTGCCACGTAGTCGTGGGGGATCGCATGCCTGGGAAAACGTGGTGTCAGCGTGTCACCGCTGTAATCATGTGAAGGCCGATCGCATGCTTAAAGATTTAGGTTGGCGTATGCGCCATAAGCCGATCGAACCAGCAGGTGCCGCTTGGCGCATTCTGGGGTCGGGCCGAGCAGACCCCACATGGGTGCAATACCTAGAACCCTATGGCGCTTCTAGCGCAATCGCTTGAGGTAGGCTCTCAACTATGGGCACACTCGAAACTAACCTTCTCCTAGTTGGCGTCGCGGTCGGAATATTTCTATTCATTTCTGCGATTGTGTGGGTTACTACCGGAGAGAAAGGTCGGGGTGTTGCTGGTCTTGAGCGTCCCGATTGGGAACTCTAAGAAGCGTCGCATTTCTGAGCGATAAGTGCCCGCGATAGGGCATCGCGATTTTCTGCAACATATCTGCGCAAGCCTGGTGCAGCATCTGAATGATCCGAGAGCCATTTCTCGCACTTAGTTAAAGTGGCGGCTGTGGTTTCGTAAATGGGGAATGTCAGATTCACAATTGTTGACGAAATTTCGTACGTGACTCGTCCCCAGATCTCTTCAATGATCGCAAAATATTCATCAACGTAGGGTGAGAGCAAATCGCGCTGTGAAGGCCGACGGAATCCGGCGATGAGAGCGTCATTAGTGTGATTGGCCTCAGTTCCGCTGATGATGCGATCCCACACTGCGCGCTTCGAATTGGCATCGGGCCGCGCGGCGAGTGCGAAAGTTGCAGAACGATGCCCATCCGCGGTGTTGTCGCGCTCGAGCTCTTCGTTAATCGCAGATTCGGAAAGCAAGTTCACTTGGGCGAGGCAACCGACAATGAGCCAGCGTAAGTCGGTGTCGATTATGAGGCCCTCAACCGCGCCATCAAGCATCGATTTTAGTTGAGTGTGATGCGCCAATGATGGTGAGTTTGCGGCTGCATTCACAAAGGCGCGCGCAAATGAGAGTTGCTCACCGCTTCCTGGCTGTGCTGATGCCATGAGCTCATTCAGGCCATTTGCAAGTGTAATTCGGAGAGCGTCACGATTGGCAGGCCCTGAGTAAAGCTCTACGGCGGTAGAAAGGTGCGTGGTGACGGTGCGGGCAACCAGAACTAATGAGCTATTCCCGCGAAGTGCTTGTAGCCCAAGTGCAAGAAAGGCGGTTGCTGCGAGTTCACCGTCGCGAATCATGTCCCAAGCCGCAGCCCAGGCAAGGGATTGTGTCAGTGGATCGCCGAATTGATCGATATGCGAGACGAGCGCTTTGAGTGAGTCTGCATCAAAGCGGATCTTGGCATATGAGTAATCGAGATCATTGATGAGTAGCACGTCGGCCTTGGGGAGGCCGGCCAGATCTGCAACGACTGTTTCGCTTCCCACAACATCAAGTTCGTGACTACTGCGACGGACAAGAGCGCTTCCCTGAATGTCATAGAGGCCCACCGCTAAGCGATGAGGGCGAATTTCAGTCGATCCTTCGGGCATAGTTGGCGCG
>JBAXIG010000090.1:0-5526 GCA_037138535.1 Actinomycetes bacterium | reverse complement strand
TTGTTAATCCCGTAGCAACAGTGCCCGATGCCGATCCGGGAATATTTGCAAGTGCGGTCCAGGTTTCGTTATTGGTGGAGATTTGGACGGTGTACGTATCAATAGTGAAGCCACCATTGTCGGCCGGTGGATTCCAGGTCACCGCAATCTGTTGATTCGATGGCTGGGCAGTCAAATTCTGCACCTGGCGCGGAGTGGTGATGAAGGCCTTGACGTAGAGCTCGAACTTCATCTGGCGATTAACGCCCGACTTATTTTGACAACATGCGATGTAATCGCCCGCAGACCAAGCAACTCGGTCTAGGCCAATACCACCAGAGACGTCGTTCGATCCTTCGTTACCAAGTGGGTAGAGTCCGCCGCCGTTTTCATTCCAACCAAATCCAAAACGAGCACGATTATTACTCGACGTGGAGACGTAGTTGTATCCAAAGAAGCGCACATCGGTTTGACCGGAGAAAACACTAGTTCCGGCCGCAAGATAAGGCGAGGTCGCGTTGGCATCTCGGATAAAGATTTTTTCTCCGCCATTGAAGAGTTCGCGAAGAGTTTTTCCGGTGTAATCACTCTGCACCGGCCGGCCGGAGTACGAAGTCGTATTCGCCGGTGTGGGCATGTCTTCTTTCCACGTGAACCCATAACTCTGCCCAGTGATCGCGCCGCCGGCCGGAGCGTCAGGGAAGACTGCCAAGACTTTGGCGGCGCGGGTGTAGTTGAAGACGTCAAACTTCGCGTCTTCGTTGTAATTATCGTTACGGCGAGTGAGTGATGGATTGAGCGTGTTTGATGTGGTCCAGTAATTCGCTGAGTATCCGAAAGTGTTGCCGGTGTTGGCGCCCTTCATGGCGAGCATCCAGCCACCGCCATCCATCGCGGAATTCATGATGCTATATACCTGGGTCGCAACGCCGTTAACCATGATCCAGTAGGCACCATCTGTGTTTGTGCCGGTGGCATCTTTAATTGCTTGCGCAGATGCACCAGGACATGAAGATGAAGAACCCAAAACGCATTCAACTGCCGCCGCCGGAGTCGCAGTTACTCCGCCAACAAAGAGTGAAAGTAGCAGCGCGAATACGGCGATCGTCGCCGAGCGCATGCGAAATTTCACGCGTTGCTCCTCAATTCTCTAGACGTCTCTAGAGCTCTTGCCAGGTCGAGTCCGGCTATGTCCGGATTTGACTTGTAATGACAAGATATTGAGCGTGGGCAAACATTGAAACTTCAGCGGGGCCGGATCACTCCCCGCCTCCAATATTGGGGGGTATACCCCACGATTCCTTGCCGGCCAGCAGGGCTCTTTGGAGTGAAAATGTGAGCTGGTTTAGCCTGACGAAAGGCCCAATATCCAGATAGTACATGTGTCATACAAACAAAGGACTAACGCTTGGAAGGCACTTTTTTATTACGCTTCACCACTTTACGAGCTGCGGCCAGAGTCTTAGCGAACTTGCGTGGACGCAGGAGGCGATACGGCACTTCGACGACACTACCCCCACGTGAAGTGAGCACGATGCGGGGTTTGAAAATATTCGGTGCAATAAATATTCCGTAGACGAGAATAAAAATATAGAGATACAACGCTAACAGGGTTTGCTGCTCATCAGTCGTCGATGCCCGGAGATGCAACTTCTGTAGAAGTTCTACCATGGATGCACGGGTGGCTGCTTCATCTACCCCAGGAGTCCCGGCAACATTAAATGCAGTAAGCAAGCGGATGAGAAAAGAACTTACTTCGTAGAGAAACCAACCACCGAGAATTAGTCCGACAGCCATATTGAGCGACCCAAGCCATTTATTCGCGTATCTAACTTTGCACGACGCCACATCATCCGTAGGCACAACAAAATTTCCCAGCGAAATTTCGGTGGCACTTACTTTGAACTCTGTCTTCTTCGGATCACCGAAGGGGCTTCGCAGCCAGACCGATTTCGCCTTCATGAAAGAAGGTTAGTCGCGCCCTCGCTCTAAACCTAGAGTTTGCAACTAAACCAACGAATAGATTTTGTCAGTGACCAGAATTTGACCATTTGACTCTCTGACCGGATAACTCAATAAAGGTTTCCTGGCTGGGCCAGAGAGGGCCTCGCCACTCATCCGATCGAAGTAGGACAAGTGACAGAAGCAGGCGAGTTGATTTGCCGCTAACTCGACGGCGCAACCTTCGTGTGTACAGGTGGTATCAAATGCTCGGAGACCATCGAATGCGCGGGTAACGACGTAATTCTTGGTCACACCTAGCAAATCCTTGTAGCCGATGATCTTGCTCTCCCCCGTGGCAACTGCACTGGTTGATGCCAACACAATCTCGCCCATCTGAGATTTCACCGTACGAGTCGAGGAGGGCGTCGGTGTGGCGCTTGGCTGCGCGGCCGGGAGCGGCACTCCTTTATCCCAGACCAATTTCTTTCCCGACTTGATGGCTGTGTACTTGCGTCCGCGCCAGATGATGGCCTGGCCCGCGCGCTTTGGCATCAAGGTGGGGCCCGCGGCAGCATGCGCCGCCCCGGTGATCGCCGTCAGCATCACTCCAAGCAGGCCCGATATCCATCGGCGCCGCGACAACTCATCCATCGCCACACGCTAAAACGAGAAAGTTACCTAAGGGTGGCTATCACATGAACAGTAACAACTAAGAGTTCGAAGAAGCGCTTCGTGCCGGCGAGACCCATTGTTTGGTACGTCAATCGTTTGGCACGTCAGCCAAATTTCATTCGAGTTTACGGGATACACAGCAGCCATTCATCTTTCCTTAACCTTGAAGAGATTCACTCTCAACCAGATCCACTCAAACCAAACAACAGGAGATCTAAATGCGCATTCGCTCCATAGTTGCATCCGCTACTTTGACCACCTTTGCAATTGGTGCATTCACGGTGAACGCTTCCGCAATCGATTCGGCCACACCTACCTATGTTGTCTCAACGAATAGCGCGGTGACAATCACGCCATTCGCAACATCAGGTGACACGATCGGCGGCACAGTGCTTCGTGGCACCCCAGATGGCCTCGGCGCCATGGCAAACGCAGATGGCACAATCACACTTTTCTCCAACCACGAAATCTCAACCTCACAGCCAGAAGCCGTGGCTGCAGCAAAAGATAGTGGAGTCTACTCTTCCTCAGTTTCTAAAATAATTTATAATCCCACCACCAACGCCGTTACAAGTGTCTCGCCATTGGTCAAGTCAATCTCTTACTACTCCTATATTCTCGATCAATTCACTAACGACTGGCACCTCTCTTTCCCAGTGAGCACCCCCTATAAGGACTCCTACGGAGCGCCACTTTTCACGAATGGTTTGAGCCGCTTCTGCTCGTCAAATTTGGCACCAGCAGGAACGTTCAGCTACTCAGAGAACGTGACCACGAAGGTAGGCAAAAAGACCACTACAAGCCTAGTGAAGTACGGCTATGACGGTGCGGTTTACTTCACCGGTGAAGAGAGTGGAGACTGGTCCCGATACTTTGCCATCAACATGGATGGTCAAGCAATTCAACTTCCACGCCTCGGACTTGCATCGTGGGAGAACTACACGCCTGCTCCAGCCAGTGCTACAAAAAAGAAGACTGTGATGTTGGGCGATGAGGACGGCTCCGCAACCTCTTCCCAGTTGTACATGTATGTGGGAACTAAGCAGAGCGACGGTGCCACCTTCGCAGATAAGGCTGGCCTCCAAAACGGCGATCTCTACGTGCTCAATGTGCCTTCGGCAAAGACCGACAACATCTTCCGCACCGAAATTGGAAAGAACAAGAAGACTCCTGCCAATTTCACAAAGATTGGCTGGAATCCCGACAAGAGCGGCACCACCATGGAAGCACAGATCGGTGGAAGTACCTTCGCTCGCATTGAGGATGGGGAATTCGATCCAAATAATCCCAATGTCTACTACTTCCTCACTACTGAGTCGAACAAGGATGCTGGCGCAACTGCCTCCAACCCTGCTACACCAACTGTTTCGCGCGACGGTGGTGCTCTTTGGCGCTTCACTTTCACCGATGTAGCTAATCCAACGCTCGGTGGCCAATTGGAGATGCTACTAAATGGCACCGAGACTCCTCTTCTCGGCAAGCCAGATAACCTGACGGTCGATCCAAAGGGTTACCTCATCCTCCAAGAAGATCCAGGCAATAATGACTTGGTTTCTCGTCTCGTCGCTTACCGAATCTCTGACGGAAAGATGGCCGTCATCGGTCAATTCGATGAGCAGTACTTCAAAGTGGGCGCCTCCAAGTTCATCACAAAAGATGAAGAATCTAGTGGAGTAATTTCCATTACTTCAATTCTCAACAAGGGTGATGGTGCGTCTTACTTCATGTTCGACGCCCAAGTACATGCCCCCATCGCACTCTCTCGCCCCGACTTGGCGAAAGGTGCAAACATTGCACAAATCCAAGCTGAGGCTGTCGAAGGTGGTCAGTACTACCTGATGAAGATCTCTGATTGGGCAACAGTCTTCGCCGGCTAAACCAGGGTAGGGAAGACGGCGTTACATAAAGTCCGGTGGGTGCTCCAACAGGGGGATCATCCACCGGACTTTTCCTTTGCCGGGGGGATAAGGTATGAGCAGTCCTTTTGACCTGGGGGAAATATGAATTTCGTTCTGCTCGCCTTGATCGCCGTGAATATCGCGATCACCCTCGTGCTACTTACCAAGAAGAGTGCCTCCCCTGCTGCGGTGTCAGATAGTAAACTGGCCGAGGCCATTACGCCCACGCTGGCACTTCATCGCGACGAACTTCGTTCCACCATGACTCACAACAACACCACCATCGAAGAGCGTCTCGGCAAGTTCAGAGAATCCCTCGATATCAACGGAAAGCACACCCGAGAAGATGCTGAGAATGGGCGAGCAGCGCTCGAGAAATCCCTTAAGATTTCTCTTAGCGACGTGGAAGAGAAGATTCGCTTACTCACCGAGTCCAACGAGAAGAAGCAGAGCGAACTGCGAGAGACTCTTCGTCTTGAATTAGAAACCTTGCGTAAAGGCAACGAAGAGAAGCTCGAGAAGATGCGCGAAACAGTTGACGAGAAGTTGCAGAAGACTCTCGAGGCCCGCCTCGGCGAATCCTTTAAGCAAGTCAGCGACAAACTCGAAGCCGTACATAAAGGCCTCGGTGAGATGCAATCCCTTGCCACTGGTGTGGGCGATCTCAAACGCGTCCTTACTAACGTAAAGAGTCGTGGTGGATGGGGCGAAGTACAGCTCGGCCGTCAATTGGAAGACATGCTCACCCGCGAGCAGTACGACATGAATGTTTCCATCGTTCCTGGCACACGTGACGTGGTTGAGTATGCGATCAAACTTCCTGGCGTCACTGAAGGCGATGTCGTGTACTTACCCATCGACTCCAAATTCCCTCAAGAAGATTATGAGCGCCTTCTCCTTGCCCAGGAGAGCGGCAATGTCGAAGAGATGGATGCGGCCGGGAAAGAGATTGAAAAAGCCATCAAGATTCAAGCAAAATCAATCTCGGAGAAGTACATCCATCCTCCGCAATCCACCGACTTCGCGATCATGT
>JBAXIG010000089.1:0-5656 GCA_037138535.1 Actinomycetes bacterium | reverse complement strand
GCAAGCTCTGGGAAGGTGGGGTGCGTGAACAACGCGCCGCCGCCCATGGCGTTGCACCGGAGAATCTAGAAGATTTCTATGCCTCACGTAATTTACTCAAAACACGAGTTCGAAGCGTGGACGTCGCCCAGACTGTCTCCTTCCTACTCTCAGATGAATCGTCACGCACAACAGGATCTGTAATCGCTGTTGACGGAGGTGTGGCGGCTGCTTTCCCGAGGTAGGGCCTCGAGAAATGTTAAAACCGGTTCGAAATCGAACCACTTACAGGAGGAAAAATGCGAGGAAAGAATGCACTCACAGTAATAGTCGGTATATCTGCGCTGCTCTTGGCCGCCTGTTCACAAGGTGGCACAACCAGTTCGGCTGCCGATGCTGGCACCACTGAGGCCGCAACAGCGACCATGCCAGCACCATTTGATGCTGGTCCCGTAAAGATTGCTCTCGTCCAGAACTCTGGCGCTGGCGATTACTTCCAGCAATGGACCAACGGCGCAAATCTACAAGCAAAGGCCATTGGCTTTGACATGCAAACTTACGATGCTCAGGCAGATAATGCTAAGCAAGCTACCGACATGGAGACCGCAATTGGTTCCGGCGTCAAGGGCATCATCGTGGACCATGGAAACGCTGACACCATGTGCCCAGGAATCATCAAAGCCGTTGCTGCTGGTATTGCAGTAGTTGTCTACGACGTTGATATCCGCAAGTGCGCCCCCACCGCAGTCTTCACCTCACAGAGCGATGAGAGCCTGGCCTCTCTTGTTCTCGCCCAGGCCGCAACCGACCTAGGCAAGGATAAGACGGTGGGCTACGTCAACGTTCTCGGCATCGCACCACTTGATCGCCGTCACGTTATCTGGGAGCAAGTCAAGAAAGACAACAACTGGACTGAGAAGTTCTTCGTCGGCAAGTTCACCAACTCTGTCGCAACGGACAATGCTCAGCTCGCTGACGCTGCCCTGAAGAAGAACCCAGGTGTTGCTGGCATTTTCGCTCCATACGATGAGCTCGCTAAGGGCACCATCTCGGCGATCTACCAGAACAACCTCCAAGCCAAGGTCAAGGTCTACGGCATCGACATCTCAAACGCAGATATCGAAATTATGACCAAGGCTGACAGCCCATGGACGGCAACCGCTGGTACGGATCCAAACGCCATCGGCGCTGGTGTAGTACGTGCAATGGCGCTCCAACTTGCTGGTCAGCTCAACAAGACTGAGGTCTCTTTCCCAGGTGTCTTGATTACCGCACAGTTCCTCAAGGACAACGCCATCAAGAACATGACTGACCTCCGCGCCAAGTTGCCTGAACTCAACTTGACCAAGGAAGTTACTGCCGACTGGATCCCCACGGTCGCGTTCAACTAGCAGATAGTTCCAGCGCTCGAAAGAGGTGAGTCAATGAGTACCCCAGTACAGGTGAAGTCGATATCGAAGTCTTTCGGCACCAACCAAGTTCTCAGAGGGATTTCTCTGGATATCCATCCAGGAGAAATCGTCTCTCTCATGGGAGCAAATGGTGCCGGAAAATCAACCTTGATCAAGATTTTGTCTGGCGCTTATCCAGAATTCGAAGGTGAAATCTGGATAGATGGCATGGCGGTACATATTGGCTCACCTCTCGAGGCGCGAGCCCAAGGAGTAGAAACCGTCCATCAAAAAATTGATGATGGAATCATCTCTGGCCTCAGTGTCGCGGAGAATCTTCTCTTCGACCGAATAGGGCTCAATCAAATTCCTACCTTCTGCTCGACAAAACGCATGGTCGCTCTGTCACGTGAAGTAGCTCAGAGTCTTGATCTTGACTGGACCGATTCTGAGTTGCGGGCCGATGTTTATCAGCTTGGAATCGCAGATAAGCAAATGCTCCTGCTGGCACGTGCGCTTTCCACCAAACCTAAACTACTAATTTTGGATGAGCCCACTTCTGCGCTTTCTGACAAAGAAACTGAACGGCTCTTTACCGTAATTAAGAAATTGCGCACACAAGGTGTTGCAATTCTTTACGTCTCTCACCGACTAGGCGAGATCGACGAACTCGCAGATCGGATTTTTGTACTTCGAGACGGATTAATTCAAAATGAACAGACTCCCCCGTTTAAGTGGGATGTCGCACTCCATGCGATGCTTGGCTCCGATGTCGCGCGCGAATTACAGCAACATAAAGAACGCCGTGGAAACAAGGAGCTTTTGAAAGCAGAGGGCGTTCAGCTCTTCGCTGGGAGCACACAATTCTCTGTCAGCATTCGATCTGGCGAAGTGACTGGGGTTATTGGATTGCTCGGTTCAGGAAAGAGTGAATTTGCGCGTGCAATATTCGGTGCGGAGCCACTTGTGCACGGAACTTTCACTCTTGACGGTAAGGCCTACCATCCACACTCCCCCACCGAAGCGGTTGCTGAAGGCGTCTATCTCGTTTCAGAGGATCGCGCGCTGGACGGATTACTAGAAGGTTGGAGTATCTCGCGAACGGCCAGTTTGCCCTTCCTGAAAAAGTTTGCTTCGCAAGGATTGCTCAACTTCCGTGCCGAGAGTGAACTAGGTAATGACCTCATCAAGAAGCTCGGAGTAGTAGCGCAATCGCAGAGCAGCCCAGTGGAATCTCTCTCTGGAGGTAACCAGCAAAAAGTGATGGTGGGGCGTTGGCTTATCCAAGAGCCAAAACTGCTCCTGCTAGATGAGCCATTCAGGGGAGTGGATATTGGTGCGCGCCGCGAAATCTCCCGACAGATCGGAAACTTGGCTACGGCCGGGAACGCCGCCGTCGTCTTTTCCGCAGATATAGATGAGATCCTCGAAGTGGCTGATCGTATATTTGTCTTCGTTGAAGGCGAACTCCGACTTGAAACCTATCTCAGTAATATAACCCGTTCGGAAATCATCCAAAAAATGTCAGAGGTGGCCTGATGAATAAGGAAACGCCCGCAGCAACTCGCATACAATCGAACGTGCGGGACATGCTAGTCAAATATGGGTTTATTGCTGTGACCCTGATTCTCTTCCTGCTGTTCTTCACCACACAGGATACCTTTCGGCTGTCCACCACCTTCTTTTCGATGCTCAAGTTCACTTCTGTCGTTGCTATCACGGGTCTTGGCATCACCCTCTCCATGGCTGTTGGAGGTTTAGACCTCTCAGTAGGAGCAGTCGCTGGAATGTCAGTCACGCTTTCTGCAATGACAATGGTCATCTACAACCAAACCGGGATTGTCGCCGTCGGCATCGTGTTGTTAGCAGGTGCTGTGATTGGCGCAGTTAATGCGTTCCTCATTGTGGTATTGAAAATTCCAGACCTACTTGCAACTTTGGCATCAATGTTTACTGTGATGGGTCTCAAACTGGTTCCAGTGAATGGGCAATCTGTTTCTTCAGGCATGACGCTTCGGGATGGCAGTACAGCTCAAGGAAAATTTACCGATGCTTTTCTCAAGATGGACACTGGCAAGGTGGGGCCCATTCCCTACCCAGTAATTCTCTTCTTTATACTCACTTTGATCACTTGGTTCTTCCTCACTCGCACCAAGTGGGGACGTGCAATGTATGCAGTAGGTTCCAACCCTGAGGCCGCACGGCTCGCAGGAGTTCGAGTGAAGCGCTATCGCGCTTTGGCCTACATTCTTTCAGGTATCTTGGCCTCAATCAGCGGACTCATCTTGGCCTCCCGAATTGGCCAGGGCGATATCAGTGCAGGAAACTCGCTCCTACTTGATTCGGTTGCGGTGGCGCTCGTAGGCACTTCTGTTCTAGGCCTTGGTCGACCAAACGCCTGGGGAACTGCGCTTGGGGCATTTCTGATGGGCGTCGTTATTACGGGTCTGACTATCGCAGGCTTCCCTTACTACGGCCAAGATGTAGTGAAGGGCCTGGTTTTACTTCTCGCATTAATCTTCTCTTTCACATTATCTCGCAAAAAGTCACGTTTTGTTCCAGCCGTATAATTCAACTAAGGATAAGAATATGAGTTCGTACGAGTTTCTCGATTCGTCGTCGATCGCAGATTACATTGCGGGTCGTCCCGAACTGAGTGGGCGCGTCGATCCCAAGAACCTTGTTGAAATCAAGGAGGTGGGCGACGGAAACTTAAACCTGGTCTTCATCGTCAAGGATGCCACGGGGTGCGGCGTCGTTCTCAAACAGGCACTGCCGTATGTTCGATTAGTAGGACCAGATTGGCCCATGACGCCAGATCGCGCGCGCTTTGAATACTCGACTTCGGTAATCCATGCGAAGGCTGCCCCCGGCCTTGTTCCGGAAATGTATTTCTTCGACCAAGCGCGCTTCATTATTGGGATGGAGGACCTTTCAGATCATCGAGTATGGCGTAGCGCTCTAATGGATGGCGAAATCCACCGAGGCGCAGCTGAAGCGGTCGGTGAGTACATCGCCCGGACAGCATTTGCCACCTCTCTCTTTGGCAGTGGCGCCAAGTTACATAAAGAAGAGATAGCTCGCTCGATAAACACCGAGCTTTGCTTGATCACCGAGGATCTTGTCTTCACGGAGCCGTACTTCGAAGCCGGTCGTAACAGCGTACTTGCAACCAACGAGATCGACGCACGTGACTTGGCGAACGATCAAGAAGTAGTCCGTGAAATGGGGATGCTCAAATTCGATTTCATGACCCGGGCTGAAGCCCTTGTCCACGGTGACCTCCACACTGGTTCTGTCATGGTTCGCGCCGCACGTGCTGATTCGCCCGCTTCTACAAAAGCTTTCGACTCGGAGTTTTCTTTCTACGGACCAATAAGTTTTGATATTGGGGCCATCATCGCAAATTATTACATCGCAGCAGCCCGAGCAGAAGCGCTAGGAAATAACGAACTCAAGGAATTTACGCTCTCCCTCCCCGAAGCGACCTGGGCGTCCTTCGCGAAGACCTTCGAGTCGCTGTGGAGCAGCCGCGTCGATAAGCGAGTCTTTACAGATGCTTTGGTTCATGACTTGCTTTCCGACTGGAAGGTCGACGCTATCGGCTTTGCTGCCGCAAAAATGGTTCGCCGTATTGTCGGTCTTGCCAAAACAGCAGATATCGAAACTCTTGCTCCAAATCTTCGAGAAGGCGCAGCTCGCGGAGTGCTTCGCGTGGCACGGCATTTCGCCGTAGCCCGCCACATGAACACAAATTTCAGTTCACTCAGCAATGAAGCTGCTGAAATCTTCACACAAACAGCGACTAAGTAAAGGAGAAATGGTGCCCACACCTCGCGATATCGCCACTTCATATTGGGCTGCAGAATGCGCGCGCGATATCCCAGCGATTCTTTCGCACTATCACTCCGATGCCATCTTCTGCCCACCAGGGCAAATCCTCGTAGGTCATAAGGAAATTGAGACTTTCTACGAGAGCTCTGGAGCAGATTTTCCAGGTCTCTCTGTTCAAATTCTTCACGAATTCACTTTGGGAAATGAAGCCGCGCTCGAATGGAAGGCAGAGTTGGTTTCGACTGCTAATAAGAGCTATACAATTCTTGGTGTAAATATCATCAAAGTACGTGACGGAAAGTTTGAATCTGTTCACGCATACTTTGACCCTACTGTGTTGAATAGTGGTGCTTAAATGTTGGTTAAGGTAACGGAAGAAAAAGAGATCGCGCGCATTGCGGCCGGAATAAGGCGACGCGTGCTGGCACATACCCTCTCGCAAAATGGTGGAT
>JBAXIG010000088.1:0-5701 GCA_037138535.1 Actinomycetes bacterium | reverse complement strand
GGGCAATGATCTTGCGCAGAGAGCAACATATCTGTGGTGACCGTGGCTTTTTTATCAAGATCAAGAACCACGAGATCGGCATCAGCACCGATATTCATGCTGCCCTTCTGCGGCCAGAGACCGTATGCCTTTGCCGGATTACTACTGGCAAGCTCGACAACGCGAGCAAGTGAGAGGCCACGCTTGTGATGACCTTCCGAGAGGAGCACAGGATAAAGAAGTGCGGTGCCACCAAAACCGGGAAGCGCCGGCCAGAGTTGATCACCCTTCTCTTCTTCCATGCAGCAAGCGTGATCTGAGGCCACCCACGAAACTGTGCCATCAAGCACACCGTTCCACAATTCTTCATTATCGGTCTTCGTACGAATAGGTGGATTTACTTTGCCGCCAAGACCGCCCTTCTTATCAAGGGTTTCGTAATCAAGACAGAGATGGTGCAGGGTAACTTCGATACGCATATCCGTATCGGGATAGGTCAGCCGAGCGCGACGCGCGGCATTGAGCGCCGGACCACTTGAGATGTGCAACAAATTGATATTAGTGCCAGCAGCAGCAGCCAAAGTGGTGGCTTCGCCAATGGCAACTTCTTCCGTAAGCGGCGGACGCCCATCTGAATACGCCTTGAGATTCTGTGGACTTCCATTAGTTTGCACGCGATCAATAAAAAGGCGCATCAACTCAGATTGTTCGCAGTGCAAGCTGAGCGAAACGCGAGTCTGCGGATTCTCTTTCTGCGCAGCCGAGACTGATTCCATAATTGAGAAGAGATGGCCAAGGTCATACTCTTCACTCATAGTAAACGCTTTAGAGTCGCGACTATTAGCTGCGAGATTAAATCCCTTGTAAAACATGTAGTACTTATACGAAGGAATGCCGTGGTCCTTTACAAGCGAGCCCACCTCATCCACTTGACCAGCTGTCATCGGCGCTAAATGAAACCCAACGTCGGTGTGAACTTGCCCCTTCACCGCATCGAGCACTTCAGGAAAAATGTCTGCATACGTTCCCGTTTTGTTGAGGTAATGCTGACCGGTACGGAAGTAAGAAATAACTGTGGTGGCACCACCCACTAATGATGAGCGCGTCTCTTCGAAAGCATCTAGCGCGATCGGACGATAAATGCCGATATGGAAGTGTGCGTCAACTGCCCCAGGCGCAACATACTTGCCAGTTGCGTCAACCACTTTTTTGCCATCTTGAAGGTCGACACCAATTGCCGCAATCTTCCCACCAATAACTCCGATATCGGCTTTTACTTCTCCGGTAAATGGAATAACGAGAGTTCCGCCCTTGATGACGAGATCAAATGACATGGCATGCTCCTTGTGTGATGGTTGAGCTAGGAAATGGGGTTATAACCAAGACGGCGGGAGACTCGAGCCGTGGCCGCAAGAAGAAGCGGTACACAATCGTCGATTTCATCCTTAAAACGATCGGCTGGACCACTGAGGCTGATCACCGCCGCAGGCGAACCTGCGTGATCGAAGACCGGCGCCGCGATAGATGCCGCCCCTGCTTGACGTTCACCAAACGAACTCGCAAAACCCCGTTGCCTAATTTCCGCCAATTCTTCGCGAAGTTTACCGCTGTCAATAATGGTCTTGTCAGTGACTGACACCATCTGCTTAGCGAGATATCGAACCTGTTCATCCGGAGCTAGAAAAGCTAAGAATGCCTTCGAAGAACCTCCAGCATGCAACGGAAAAGGAACGCCAATGGGAACGCTCATCACAATTTCACGATCCGGACGTATCTGATCAACGTAAATGCGCTCATCCCCAGTGCGGATGGAAAGCGTGGCAGTCTCTTTGCTCGCAAGCGAGAGTTGTTGCAACTCAGTTAAAGCTATCTGCCGCACATCAATACGAGCGAGATAGGCAACTCCCAGCGAGAGCGAGGCGGCTCCAAGTTGATAACGACGACTCTCTTCAATCAATTCAATAAATCCCCGCGAGCGCAGAGATGCCAGAATGCGATGGACTGCCGCCTTAGAGAGCGTGAGCTGTTCAGCAATATCAGTAACGCCCAAATGTGGGTGATTTGGTTTTGCAAAAAGCAGAAGTACATCTGCCGCACGTTCTACAGTGGCAATTGTTTGGCTGGTGGATTCAACCATCTAGGAACCGAAACCAATTGTGACGGGAGGATCTACCACCATGCGAGTTTCCAAGAATTCCCACCACTGGTCTTGAGTGACGCGCAGGTTCTCCCAATTTGCGTCCCCTTTAAGCGATGCCAGCGCCTTGCGATACTCGCCAAAACCAGCCTCGTCTTCAAAAGCCGCCCAATTCTCGATCGTGTAGACATCCCCGACGAGGCTGTAATACCAGCGGACTGACTTCACCATCGGAAGATCTTGGTAGAACCAGGTTTCGCGATCCTCGAGCCAGTGCCAGAAATCCTTCATATTCCGCCTGGAGTGCGAACTAAGCTTCATCTTGTAGACGAGATAGACCATGTAAATCTCCTCATGTGAAGGTTGCCGAGCCACCCGCGGGCCTTAAGTCTGTTCCGCAGAGCGTAACCTGATTCCGCCTGGTGGTAAATATGCACGCTCAGACCTTGTCCAGAACCCTACACTCCCGGTACGGTGTGGAACGTGGTTTCACAGAGTGGAACGCCCAAGATGAGCGCTGATCACCCATCGGTGAGCTCACCCCCAGGGGCGTTAGCCGGCGTGCGAGTGCTCGACTTGGCGACCCTCTTTGCTGGCCCGATGGCGGCCACCATCTTGGGAGACTTTGGCGCTGATGTCATCAAGGTGGAACACCCCACCAAAGGCGACCCCGTTCGAAACCATGGACCCAGCAAAAATGGCATCCCCCTCTGGTGGGCGATGCTTTCACGCAACAAGCGCACGGTTGCGCTTTACCTGGGCGATCCGCGCGGCGCCGAGATTGCCAGGAAACTCATTGCAACCTGTGATGTGCTGATTGAAAACTTTAGGCCAGGCACATTAGAAGGATGGGGCCTCTCTCCCGAAGAACTCCACCGCATCAATCCCGGTCTGGTCATTGCGCGCGTGACCGGTTTTGGCCAATTCGGTCCCTACTCTTCGCGCCCCGGCTTTGGCACGCTTGCCGAATCGATGAGCGGTTTCGCCGCTATGACTGGCGAACCGGGCGGCCCACCCACGCTTCCGCCATTTGGTTTAGCCGACGGCATTGCGGCGCTCGCTACTTCACAAGCCATCATGACTGCGCTTTATGCGCGCGAAAAGAACGGTGGCAAGGGACAGGTTGTTGACCTCGCGATCATCGAGCCAATTCTCTCAATCCTTGGACCACAGCCACTGATCTTTGATCAACTCGGCGCCGTACAGCAGAGAACCGGAAACCGCTCTGTTAATAACGCCCCCAGAAATACCTACATCACAAGTGAGGGTAAGTGGGTTGCCATTTCGACATCGGCACAATCTATTGCCGAACGAGTCATGCGGCTCGTGGGGCATCCGGAAGTCATTGATGAGCCGTGGTTTGCCAAGGGATCTACGCGCGCAGAACATGCAGAACTTCTCGATACGTACGTTGGCGATTGGATTAAAGATCGCGATCTACCCACCGTCATGAGGTCTTTCGAAGAAGCCCAGGCAGCGGTAGCCCCTATTTATGACATTCGCGATATTTTTGAAGATGAACAATTCCAAGCACTCGATACCATTACAACAGTGAACGACCCTGACTTAGGGCCGCTCAGAATGCAGAACGTTTTGTACAGATTAAGTGGCACGCCGGGTCGCATCCGATGGACTGGGCGCAAACGTGGAGCTGACACCCGAGCGGTGCTAGAAGAGTGCAATGCACTAGCGGCAATTTCGGCAGATCAATGGGATCAACTCATTAAAGAAGATGTAATTGCAGAGGCGGAGAGATTATGAGCAACCTGAACACAATTCTCTCTAGCCTTTCGGGCGCTCGCATCATCGACCTCGCACAACCCATGAAGCGCGGCATGCCACAGTCGCCAAACCACCCACCTTTTCGCATGATTCTTGAACGACGCCATGGAGACATGGTGCGCGCCGATGGAGGGTCTGCTTCAAATGAAATAATCGTGACCGGCGGCCATGTAGGAACTCACATAGATGGCCTTTCGCATGTTTCGCACGAAGGAAAACTCTTCGGGGGTGTAGATGCATACGAAGCCCAAGGCGCTGATGGTTTCAAAGTTCATGGCATCGACACGATGACACCTTTTGTTGGACGGGGCGTACTTCTCGATATCGCGCGCTTACATGGGGTTCCCACTCTGCCCGCCGGTTACGGCATCACTGCTGACGATTTAACACGCGCTGAGAAAGCTCAAGGTATTTCGGTGCAAGCTGGCGACTCAGTACTCATTGGTTCGGGTTGGTCTCGACGGTGGAATGAACGAGATGCGTTTATCGGCCTCACTGACGGCGTTCCAGGAGTCGACACAAGTGGGGCAGAGTGGATTGCCTCTCGAAAAGTGAAGATCGCGGCTGGCGAGACTATTGCATTCGAGCAGATCACGGCAGGAGCAGGACATAGCTTGCTTCCAGTCCACCGCATTCTCTTGGTAGAGCATGGCATCCACATTATGGAGACGCTGAAGCTCGACGAATTACTTGATGCAAAGGTCTCTGAATTTCTCTTCATCGTTTCACCTTTGCGCGTAGTAGGCGCTACAGGCGCTCCCGTGCGACCATTGGCGATACTTCCGTGACCGAATACGTTAAACAACTTGCACAATTTGCTTACGGCGCGAAGATTACAGCGGAAATTCGCAAAGACGTCACCGAACGCATCTTGGATACGATTGGCAACTCACTGGCCGGACGAGCGGAATCCCTCAAGAGCGGAGCGCACGAACCGGATTTAGCAGTAGAACGCGCTGTACGGAGTTGGGGTGGTCTTGGTAAGAGCGTGGTCATTGGTGGAGACGGCGGGCCACTTCCGGCAGCGAGCGCGGCACTCATCAACGGCACTCTTGCACATGTACTCGATTTTGACGATACACATCTCCCCTCCGTGCTTCACCCTTCTGCATCAGTCATACCAGCAGCTTTAGCAGTCGCCCAAGAAGTTGACGCCACGCCAGATCAACTCATTCACGCAATCGCTGTGGGGATAGAAATTTGTAATCGATTAGGAATGGCTTCCTACATTCCAGAAATCCGCAATTCACTCTTCTTCGAAAAGGGATTTCACGCAACTTCGATCTGTGGCACCATCGGTGCCGCTGCAGCAGCTGCCTACCTTTACGGGCTGAATGCAGATGGCATTTCAGATGCCATGGGTATCGCAGTGAGTATGGGAGCAGGAGTGATCGAGGCTAACCGCACCGGTGGAACAGTGAAGCGCATCCACTGCGGCTGGGCCGCGCACGGCGGCATTACTGCTGCAGCATTCGCGCGCGAAGGTGTCACCGGCCCCCCCACCGTTCTTGAAGGTCGCTTCGGATTCTTTAATGCATATCTGGATGGAAAGTATGACGAACACGCGCTGATCGACGACTTAGGAATTCGTTGGGAGTTATTGCGCACCGTTTACAAGCCCTACCCCACCAACCACTTCACTCACCCAGGAATAGATTGCGCACTCGCCCTACGTGACCAGATCGCGGATCTCAATGAGATTGCCCGAATCGAACTTGGCGTAGCAATGCCCGTTATGCGCACCATTGCCGAGCCCCGTGAAGATAAAACACACCCCAAGAGCGGCTATCACGCAAAGTTCTC
>JBAXIG010000087.1:0-5784 GCA_037138535.1 Actinomycetes bacterium | reverse complement strand
GTGACGAAACCTTCGACAAAATTCCCATTCTCCTGATTTCCGAACTTACTCTTCATGGTTTCGCCAATGTTGTTGAGGCGATCCTCCAAGCGAAGCAGCGAACCAATAATGCCGCCGATCAATAATGCACCAAGCACAATCAGCAGCGCACCGCTTCCTACCGCCTTCTTTAACGCAGGAGAAGCCACCGCTGAACCTGCACTAATAGCAACCAATGCGGTAATGAGCCCAAGCACGTCCGTGATGACATTTCGGGTGCGCTCCGGCAAACGCGAACCCAAACTTACGCCTACCGCGGTCCCCAAAAGGATCGTGACGATATTGATGACCGTGCCGATACCACGGAACATGAATTATGACTTCCCTGCGGCCCGAAGGTCCTTGCGAAGTTCTGCAGGCAGTGAGAAGAGCAGAGTTTCTTCTGCTGTAGTTACCACTTCGACATCTTTGAAATCGTGCTCTTTTAATAAATCAAGCAGATCTGTCACCAATATTTCCGGAACTGATGCTCCTGAAGTGATTCCAATGGTGGTGACCCCTATAAACCACGCCGGATCGACCTCAGCTGCATAATCAACAAGATAGGCAGCGTTTGCCCCTGACTCTAAGGCCACTTCAACCAGGCGCACTGAATTTGAGGAATTCTTAGAACCCACCACGATGACTAGTTCGCACTTCCCTGCGATTTCCTTAATTGCCACCTGGCGGTTTTGAGTTGCGTAGCAAATGTCATCACTTGGTGGATCAACGAGCAGTGGAAATCGCTTGCGCAAGGCAGCGACAGTAATCAGAGTTTCATCAACACTTAATGTTGTTTGAGAAAGCCAAGCTACCTTGCTCTCGTCACGAACTCGGATATCAGCAACGCCATCAACGCCATCAACCAGGATGACATTCTCCGGTGCTTCTCCGGCAGTTCCTACTACTTCTTCATGGCCTTCGTGGCCTACAAGCAGAATATCGAAATCATCTGCCGCAAACCGACGCGCCTCGTGGTGCACTTTGGTAACGAGTGGACAGGTAGCGTCAATCGTTTTGAGAGAACGCAGCTTCGCTTCTTCGTGAACTATTGGCGCGACTCCGTGGGCAGAAAAAACAACGATGGAGCCTTCTGGAACTTCGTCGGTCTCTTCCACGAAGATTGCTCCGCGACGCTCCAGAGTTTCAACCACATGCTTGTTATGAACTATTTGTTTGCGTACATAAATAGGAGCGCCATGCACCTCTAGAGCCTTCTCAACTGACTGAACTGCGCGATCGACCCCTGCGCAGTATCCACGAGGCGCGGCCAGCAATATCTTTTTGCTCATTGTCACAGAGTACGGCCCTCTCATGGCTCTAGCGAACCCAGGCAAAGAGCCGACGGCGCATAAGAATCATAAGTACCCCGCTCATGAGCACCAGCAGCAGGCTCAGGGAGAGCGCACTCGCCGGATCGGCTTCGAGCGCGGCATAGATTGCTGTAGGCATCGTGCGTGTGAGACCTGGGAGTGATCCTGCAAAAGTAATAGTGGCGCCAAATTCGCCGAGCGCACGTGAAAATGCAAGGAGTGCGGCAGCGGCAATGCCTGATGCTGCTGAAGGAATAGCAATGCGCAGAAAGAGCACGCCTTCGCTCGCGCCATCGGCCCTGGCCGCATCAATCAAATCACGCGGCACCTCCAAGAACGCACCTTCGGCCATGATGACCACGACGGGAAGCGCGACAAAGAGTTGCGCAAAGATGACCGCAACTAAGGTGAACGGAATAGAAAAGCCAAATGCATTAAAGAGTACGCCGCCGAATAACCCTCGGCGACCCCAAGCCACCAACAAAAGTACTCCTCCGACCACCGGCGGCAGCACTAGTGGAATTGCCAGGACAGGACGAAGCTTTCCCCACTTATTGCTTGTCGCCATTAAGAATGCCAGCGGCAGTCCCACAATGAGTGAGATGACTAACGAAAGAATTGAAGTCAACAGAGTGAGTTGAATAGCACTCCAGTTTTCGCTCGTGAAGACATGAGCAAAAAAGTTTTGCCATTCAATACGAAAAAGCAGCGCGACAAAAGGCAAACCGACAAAGAGCAGCGCCACGACCGCGAGGACCTTTACAAGCGAGGTCGATACCGACTTACGCCGTTTCGATAACAACATTGGTCGACTTTATGGATGCAACGGCGCGCGCACCGGGGGTGAGTCCCAAATCCGTGATGGCATCGGCGGTCACCATGCTGATGATGCGGTGTGGACCGGCCTGGATCTCAACGATGCCTACCAGGCCGTCTCGCTCCACTCGAGTGACCAGCCCCACGAAGCGATTTCGGGCGCTGCTCTTATTTCTGCCCAGCTCATCTGGGCCTTCGCCGCGCGCAATGGCGGCCAAATCGACTCCAGAGACCGTCATCCGGCCCACTTGATCTTTCTGGGCTGCCAGGCGCCCGGTATCTATCCATCGCCGTACGGTGTCATCTGAGACCCCTAGGAGCGCTGCCCCTTCACTTATCCGATATTGCGTCATATCTAGCAGAATAGAGCCGCATTAGCGGCTTGTCACCTCGTTGCCGCACCGCGCCCAGGAGGGAATGATATAGCCATGGGGAATTCACGAAATCTTGCCTTCGAACTCGTTCGCGTCACAGAATCAGCCGCTATTGCCGCCGCCCGCTGGGTGGGACGAGGAGATAAGAACACTGCCGACGGAGCGGCAGTCGATGCGATGCGCCGATTAATCAGTTCAGTATCCATGGATGGCATCGTCGTTATCGGTGAGGGCGAAAAGGATGAAGCGCCCATGCTCTACAACGGCGAACGTGTCGGCGATGGCGTTGGTCCCGCATGCGATGTTGCGGTCGATCCCATCGATGGAACAACTCTTGCTGCAAAAGGAATGAATAACGCCATCTCTGTGATTGCAGTTGCAGAACGCGGCGCTATGTATGACCCTTCCGCCGTTTTCTATATGGAGAAACTTGTCACCGGCCCAGAAGCAGCAGATGTTGTTGACATCACTGCACCAGTGGGAGAGAACATTCGCCGCGTTGCAAAAGCCAAGCGGCTCTCTCCTTCTGAAATAACCGTAGTTATTCTTGATAGACCACGCCATGAAAAACTTGCGAAAGAAATTCGCGAAGCTGGTGCGCGCATCAAATTTATTACAGATGGCGATGTCGCGAGCGCAGTGGAGGCGGCGCGCGAAAATACCGGCATCGACCTTTTAATGGGCATCGGCGGTACTCCAGAGGGCATCATTGCTGCGTGTGCCATGAAGTGCCTTGGTGGGGTTATCCAAGGCCGTCTCATGCCACGCGATGATGCCGAACGGGAGAAGGCCATTGCCGCCGGACATGACCTCTCAAGGGTGCTCTCCACCAACGACTTAGTCACCGGCGACGACGTCTTCTTTGCCGCCACCGGAATTACGGACGGGGAGCTCCTGCGCGGAGTTCGATTCGGTCCGCGAGGGATGACCTCACACTCTCTGGTGATGCGAGGAAAATCTCACACTATTCGACTTATCCAGAGCGAGCATCCCCTAGAGGCGTAGGCTCTTAGCCATGCCTGAATTCTCCTACTCCGACCTGCTACCCACCGCGGCCGACAGCACTGAATATCGCCTTGTCACCACGGATGGAATTCGGGTGGAAAAACTTGGCGATCGCACCTTTCTTATGGTGGAGCCATCAACGCTTACCACTCTTACGGAAACAGCTATTCACGATATTTCGCACTACCTACGCACGGCCCACCTTGAGCAACTCCGCAGAATCGTTGATGATCCCGAAGCGTCAGCTAATGATCGCTTCGTAGCAATCGATTTATTGAAGAACGCAAACATTTCAGCCGGCGGCGTGCTACCTATGTGCCAAGACACAGGAACCGCCCTTGTGATGGGCAAGCGTGGGCAGCAAGTACTTACTCAAGGAAATGACGAAGAGGCAATTTCGCGCGGCGTCTACGACGCTTTCACCCGCCTTAATCTCCGCTATTCACAATTGGCTCCTATCAACATGTGGGAGGAGCGCAATACCGGAAATAATCTTCCGGCTCAGATCGAAATTTATGCTGACACCAAAAGTGGTCACGAAAATGAGTACTCCTTTCTCTACATCGCCAAAGGCGGAGGTAGCGCAAACAAGTCATTTCTTTACCAAGAGACGAAAGCCATTCTTAATCCGGCCGGGTTACTTCGATTCCTTGACGAGAAACTTCGCTCATTAGGCACCGCTGCTTGCCCTCCGTATCACCTGTCAATCGTTATCGGTGGTACCAGCGCTGAACACACACTGAAAACAGCGAAGTTAGCAAGTACTAAATATCTCGACACTTTGCCACTTCAAGGAGATGCCAAGACGGGACACGGCTTCCGCGATATCGAGATGGAAGCCGAAGTCCTCAAACTCACTCAAGGCTTTGGCATTGGCGCCCAATTCGGCGGCAAGTACTTTTGCCACGATGTACGCGTGATTCGCCTCCCCCGACATGGCGCCTCACTCCCGGTCGCCATTGCAGTTTCGTGCTCTGCTGATCGCCAAGCGCGCGCGAAGATCACTCCCGAAGGCGCTTTCATCGAAGTATTGGAGCGTGATCCAGCTCGCTTCCTACCCGAGCCCAACACTGAAAAACTGGGTGACGCGGTAGTACATGTCGATCTCAACAGACCTATGAGCGAGATCCGCGCGATGCTTTCCAAGTATCCGGTGAAGACTCGCCTCTCGCTCAATGGTTCAATGGTGGTGGCGCGCGACCTTGCGCACGCAAAGATCAAGGAACTTCTTGATTCCGGTAAGCCCATGCCTCAGTACATGCGCGACCATGCCGTCTATTACGCCGGCCCAGCAAAGACTCCAGAGGGCTATGCGTCAGGATCATTTGGGCCCACGACAGCCGGTCGAATGGATTCATATGTCGCGCAATTCCAAGAGGCCGGCGGATCGCACATCATGCTTGCAAAAGGAAATCGTTCCGTACAGGTGACAGAGGCATGCAAAAAAAATGGCGGCTTCTACCTAGGTTCTATCGGAGGTCCCGCCGCGCGCTTGGCACAAGATTGCATCAAGAAAGTTGAAGTTCTCGAGTACGCCGAACTCGGAATGGAAGCCATCTGGAAGATTGATGTAGTCGATTTCCCAGCTTTTATCGTGGTCGACGATAAGGGAAATGATTTCTTTGCCGAGACCAGTAAGCCACTTTCAATTGGGCCAAAACCAACGGGCTAGTACCAGTTGTGCTGCTGCCAGTGACGTAAGGCGTTTGCAGGGTTGCCATACCTTGATTTGATGTACTTCATTCCCCAGGTGATTTGGGTGACTGGGTTCTTTCGCCAATCCGTGGCCACCGTTGACATCTTCGAGGCGGGTAGCGCCTGGGCAATGCCATGGGCACCCGATTCCCGGTTTACCGATTTGTAATTCCAATTGCTCTCGTGATCCCAGAGATCGACCAGACAGCCCATTTGGTCAAAACCCCATTGGTAGAGCTCAGCATTCAACTCTCCAGCAACGCTGATCGCGCCCATTCGAGTGCGGGCCAAATTCATCCGGCTGATAGCCAACGGCGCGCGTGTCTGGGCGCGAGATGGTTCAACGCCTCGATGTTCAATGCGAGGACCAATGAAATCGGGACTATCAGAAGTCACCGGGTGTGAAATGGGTCGGTTTGCCCAGGCGCTCGCTGGTTGAGTTGATATCGGCATCGCGCTCGCCACATTGGAGGGAAGCGCAATCAGTAAAGCTATGGCAGATCCCCACACAATTCCTTTACGCATCTCCACCTCCTACAGGGTGTTGTTCTGGGTGTTGTTCT
>JBAXIG010000086.1:0-5916 GCA_037138535.1 Actinomycetes bacterium | reverse complement strand
GTGGAACACTCAAGCTAATGGTTTGGGATCTTCTTATGCTGTAGATGGGAATTTTCCACTGACCGGAAATGTGACTTTGTATGCCAAGTGGCTTTCAACAATTACTTATGACGCGAACGGTGGCACGGGCGATGTTCCCAACCCACAAATTGCGGTCGATGGAAATGTAAGGCTTAATACCGATCCATCTAACCTGGTAAAAGGAGACCTTATTTTCGATCAGTGGAGTTTGACAGAAGATGGCTCCGCTGATAACTATGGAAGAGGAGCCACCTTCGCGCTCTCGGGGAGTACCACTCTCTACGCGATCTACGCCAAACGTTCGTACCTGCGAATAATCACACCACCAAAGATTTCTCAGAACCCCAGCACCGTGTCATGTTCTCGCGGCACTTTTGCCTACATGGTAAAGGGGGTCACCCCCGTACTGGCTGCACCCACAATCGCAAACGTCTTTCTTATGGTCAACGGCGTGGCTTTTAGCTCGTCGAAACCCGCAGTCACCGACACTTCCGTCTCATGGTTAAAGTCAGGCCTAACGGCCCTCACCCCACGTGACTTACTCACGTGCAGGGTGGTTGCAAATCAAGGTGGAGTCGCGCCCGTGGAATCTATGTCGACTGATTCTCCTCTAGCGATTTCATTGCGCGCTCAAGAGACGAAGGAACTCAATGCGATTGAGAGCACGTATCAGAGCGAAGTCAATGCGGCGATCGCAAAGCAGAAGGCGGCTCTTGCTACGAATCCCAAGCTAGTGCTTACTTTTAATGCAACATTTAAGAGTGAGATGGCCGCGGCCCAGACGAAGAAGATTGAAGCAATCGCCACCTCACGTGCGAAACGAGCTTCTGACGCAGCCACCGCAGGCATCGCACTTATCTGGCGTTAAGGCCGCAAGATTCTCTTAACGGTTTTCGAGTAAGCGAGCCATCCATTTTTCGATCTCGTCAGGATGACGCGGAAGATCTTTGGTGAGGAGTTCATAGCCATCTTCGGTGACCACAATGTCGTCTTCGATACGGATGCCAATTCCGCGAAGCTCTTCAGGTAGCAAGAGATCATCGGGCTGCAAGTAGAGACCAGGCTCAACAGTGAGCACATGGCCTACCTCAAGAACGCCATCGAGATATTGATCAGCGCGTGCTTTGGCGCAGTCGTGCACGTCGATGCCGAGCATGTGGCCAGTAGAGCAGAGCGTCCAACGGCGGTGGAGACCCACTTCGGGATCGAGTGACTCTTCGGCTGGGATCGGAAGAATTCCCCACTCTTCGAGGCCCTTGGCGATGACTCGTTGCGAGGCGCGATGGAAGTCGCGAAACTTCGCACCTGGTTTGATGGTGGCGAGTGCTGCTTCTTGAGCGTCGTAGACCAATTGATAAATTTTACGTTGCGCTTCAGTGAATTTTCCGTTCACTGGAAGCGTGCGGGTGACATCTGATGTGTAGAGCGACTCCACTTCAACACCTGCGTCGAGTAGAAGCAGATCTCCATCGTTAACTTCGCCATCGTTTCGCATCCAGTGCAGGATGCAGGCATGGGCGCCGGATGCAGCAATGGTGTCGTAGCCGACATCATTTCCATCGGTACGGGCACGAGTGTAGAAAGCACCCTCGATGATGCGCTCACCACGGTCACTCTTCATCGCAGCAGGAAGAGCGCGCACTACATCTTCAAATCCGCGAACAGTAGCCTCGACGGCCTTACGCATTTCTTCTAATTCGAAGTCATCCTTAATAAGTCGTAACTCAGCGAGCATCTGGAGAAATTCACCCTCGCGTTCATGTGCGCCGATCAGCCCATCAACTTTTACATCTTCTCCACGTACCAAAATAGTGTCGCTCTTCTTTGCAATGTCCGTAGCTAAGTCGTTGATGTGGCGCACTTTGATTCCGTACGCAGCTTCTGCTTCTTTGGCGGTGGGATTTCGACCTACCCAGAGTTCACCGTGTCGACGATCGCGAAAGAATTCCGCACTCTCGCGCGAACTGCGTGGATGCAAATAAAGGTAGACATCGTGGCCATCTCCATGTGGCTCAAAAACCAGCACAGTGTCGGGAACAGCCTCGCTCCCAGGAATGCCAGTCAGCCAGGCAAATGCCGAGTGTGGTCGGAAACGGTAATCAGTGTCATTGGCGCGCACTTTGAAAGTGCCAGCAGGAATGACCAAGCGATGCCCGGCGAAGAGGGCAGAGAGCTTCTCGCGCCTCGGAGCCGTGAAGGGCACGCAGGGGAGTGGTCGCACATCGGTGCGCTCAGTGTCTGCCCAACCAGTCATCATGAAGTCGGCTAATTTCGCGCTCACTGGGAGGTCGTGCGAGCCAATATTGAGCTTCGGAGGTTGGTTCATGACGGTCCTTACGAGATGGCGAGAAAAGATAGAGGTAGCCTACCTTGACGGGGACCCCTAGTAATATATTACTCTAGGCACATGACTCAATCAAAGCCCTGGCATGGAATCCTCACCGCGACCGCGACCCCCTACCGCGCTGATCTCTCGGTAGATCTCGATAAGTACGCCGAGCACGTCGCTTGGCTTGCCGCCAACAACACTCATGGCGTAGTCCCTAACGGATCACTCGGTGAGTACCAAGTACTTACCGAGAGCGAACGCGCGGCGATGGTAACGACCGCTGTGGCTGCTGCACCTGCCGGTTTCTCTGTCGTGCCCGGTGTCGGTGCTTATGGCGCCGGTGAATCGCGCAAGTGGGCTGAGCAAGCAGCCAAAGCTGGTGCACACGCCGTCATGCTCCTTCCACCTAATGCCTATAAAGCAAATGATGATGAAGTAATCGCGCATTACAAAGAGGTAGGTCGCGTAGGTATTCCAATCGTTGCCTACAACAATCCCTTTGATACTAAAGTAGATCTCACCCCGACGCTCGTTGCACGCATTGCTGATGAAGTTCCCAACGTTGTTGCTATTAAGGAATTCTCTGGAGATGTACGACGCATTTGGCAATTACATTCTTTGGCACCTCGCATTGAAGTACTTGTCGGCGCCGATGATGTGCTCTTAGAGCTAGGAACTGCTGGAATTGTGGGCTGGATTGCTGGTTTCCCGAACGCGATGCCACGCGAATCTGCCGAGCTCTACCAATTAGTGATTGACGGAAACTTTGCAGAAGCCAGCAAGATGTACGCCGAAGTGCATGATCTCTTTCATTGGGATTCCAAAAAAGAATTCATTCAAGCTATCAAACTCGCGATGGATGTTCTTGGTCGTTATGGCGGGCCCACGCGTTTGCCACGCCTCCCACTTCCAGCAGTAGATGATGCAAAGTGTCGCAAAGACATTGAGCGTGCAGCTGCCTTCTTCAAGAATCGTAAGTAATTATGCGTCCGGTTAATCGAATCATTCACACCGTTGAATCACAAACGGGAGGAATGCCTACCCGCGTCGTAGGGGGCGGCGTCGCACCCATTCCCGGTAATTCGATGTTTGAACGACGTGCCTACTTCCTGGAACACATGGATGATCTCCGCACGCTCTTGATGTATGAGCCTCGTGGACATTCGGCGATGAGTGGCGCGATCTTGCAGCCATCAACCCGTCCTGATGCCGACTGGGGAGTGCTCTATATCGAGGTGAGCGGCTGCCTTCCGATGTGTGGCCACGGCACGATTGGCGTTGCCACCGTGCTGGTAGAGACCGGAATGGTGGAAGTAGTAGAGCCCATAACTACCGTGCGCCTCGATACTCCTGCGGGTCTTGTGGTCGTCGATGTGCAGGTGGCGCATGGCAAAGCCGAAAACGTCACCATTACGAACGTCGCCTCATTTACGTTAGGGCTAGATCAGAAGGTAAACGTTCCTGGATTTGGCGAAGTCACTTATGACATGGCCTACGGCGGAAACTTCTACGCCATCATTGACGCGGATCAAGTGGGTATTGAATTCAAGCGCGAAAACGGCCAACGCTTTCTTGATGCCGGTTTAGCAATCTCAGATGCCATCAATGCACAGAACCCACCCGTGCATCCAGAGAACCCTGAGATCAAACTTTGTCATCACGTAGATTTCATTGCACCAGGAAGTAACGCACTCCATTGGAAGAATGCCATGGCCATTCATCCGGGTTGGTTTGATCGTTCACCGTGCGGCACTGGAACAAGTGCTCGCATGGCACAAATGGTCACCCGCGGATTGATGCAAGATTCAGATACGTTGATAAACGAGTCATGGATCGGTTCACAATTCCAAGGTCGTATCGCAGGCCACGCAAAGGTCGGCACCTTCGACGCAATTATTCCCACCATCACGGGTCGTGCATGGGTGATGGGTACTGCTCAATGGCGTCTTGATCCTCAAGATCCCTTCCCTGCCGGTTTCCTCGTTTAGGAGCGCACGTGATTACCAGTACCAGTCCACAAAATCCCAGTGATGTTGTTGCATCAGTTCCGGAAGTAACACCGGAAGAGATGGTGAACATTATTGCGCGCTCGCGAGCTGCCCAAAAGGAGTGGTGCGCAAATGCCATGGCACGTTCTAACGCACTTCGTGAGAGCGCAAACGCACTACGCGCTCACTCACAAGAGCTCACTGATTTGATCGTGCGCGAAGTGGGCAAGCCGATTATGGAGGCCCGTGGCGAAGTGGGTCGCGCTATTGCCATCCTCGATTACTACGCGCAAGCCGCAATCGATCCCAACGGTGAAACCATTCCGCCAACGACCCCCGGTTTTCTCATCACCCAACGAGTACCTCACGGTGTCGCTGGTCTCATCACTCCATGGAACTTCCCTATCGCTATTCCGCTCTGGAAGGCAGCTCCTGCGCTCGCGGCTGGAAATTCCGTCGTTCTCAAGCCAAGCACGGAGGCATTGGGTGTCGCACTCCGGGTCGCTGAACTCTTCGAAAAGACCTTGCCCAAGGATCTCTTCCTTATTACCCCTGGCCACCGTGGCACTGCGAATGCGCTCATCACCCAAGCAGATGTCATCTCCTTTACTGGTTCTGTTTCGGTCGGTCAGAGCGTTGTTGCCACCGCTGCTGGCGCTGGGAAGCCCGTACAGGCTGAGATGGGCGGACAGAACCCCGCCATCGTCTTGCCGGATGCAGATCTTGCACTCACCGCTACTCACCTCTCGCAGGCATCGATGGGATTTGCTGGACAGAAGTGCACCGCGACTTCTCGTTTCATTGTGGTGGGAGATGAAAAGCGTTTTGTTGAAGTCAGTGATGCCATCGTCGCTGCAGTCGAAGCAATGGCACCTGCAGATCCTGCGCAAGAAGGTGTACTTGTAGGACCGCTCATCAACGAAGTGTCGCGCACTGAATTCACTGATGCTGCGGCAGCTGCGGCGGCGCGTGGTGGACGCATTCTCACGGGCGGTGGCAACCTTGGTGATAACGGTTGGTTTGCTAAGCCTGCAATCGTTACCGGTCTCAAACCGGATGATGAATTGATGCAAGAAGAAGTCTTTGCACCGTTTGCCTCGATCACTCGTGTGAAGAGTGTGGATGATGCGATCACTATGGCAAACGGTGTGCGATACGGACTCACTGCAAGTATTCACGGCCGAGATATTGAAGCAATTATTCGTGCGGCAACATCACTACGCACTGGAATGGTCAAAGTGAACTCTCCCACCGCGGGCGTTGATTTCCATGCGCCCTTTGGTGGTACTAAGGATTCTTCATACGGACAGCGCGAACAAGGCAAAGATGCCATGCGCTTCTACTCAGTAACTCGAACCATCACTCTAGGATCAGGAACGAAGGCGATTGATTAATGGATGCAATTAGTAATGTCCCCGTACCGGTAAACGAACCCATTCACCTCTTTGAGCCAGGAAGTAAGTGGCGCGAATCGCTAGAGAAGGCGCTCGCAGAGATGACTGCAGTGACGCATTCCATGCCACTTGTTATTAACAATGTGGCGAGGCCAGGTAAAGGTGTCGAGTTTGAGGTGCGCTC
>JBAXIG010000085.1:0-6005 GCA_037138535.1 Actinomycetes bacterium | reverse complement strand
CTTGGCTCAGAGCTCGACCTCTTTTCGTTCCCAGAAGAGATCGGTTCAGGTCTGGCGGTTTTCCATCCCAAGGGCGGCATCATTCGTCGTGAGATGGAAAATTACTCGCGCATTCGCCACGAAGAGGAGGGATATGAATTCGTTTACTCTCCGCACCTCACTAAGGCGGCGCTCTTCGAAACAAGTGGCCACCTCGACTGGTACTCCGAGGGCATGTATCCACCCATGGTTCTTGACGAGGAACGTCACGAAGACGGAACCGTAAAGCGCGCAGGACAGAACTACTACATGAAGCCAATGAACTGTCCGTTCCATTGCCTCATCTTCAGTTCTCGTGGACGTTCGTATCGGGAACTTCCCTTGCGCCTCTTTGAATTTGGCACTGTCTACCGTTACGAGAAGTCAGGCGTGGTGCATGGGCTCACTCGTGCTCGCGGATTTACGCAAGATGATGCGCATATTTATTGCACGCGTGACCAGATGGCCGAAGAGCTCGATAAGTTACTGACGTTCGTGCTTAACCTCTTGCGCGACTACGGTCTCAACGATTTCTATCTCGAGCTCTCGACTAAGAACCCAGAGAAGTTCGTAGGTGAGGACGCCGATTGGGTAGAAGCCACCGAAACATTGCGTAAGGCCGCCAACAAGCAGAATCTCGAGCTCGTGCTCGATGACGGTGGCGCTGCTTTCTATGGTCCGAAGATTTCCGTACAAGCTAAGGACGCTATTGGTCGCACCTGGCAGATGTCTACTATTCAAGTGGACTTCCAACTGCCTTCCCGATTCGATCTCGAGTACTCAGCCACCGAGGGTGGGCGTGCGCGTCCCGTCATGATTCACCGTGCGCTCTTTGGTTCTATCGAACGATTCTTTGGCGTACTTACTGAGCACTACGCAGGAGCATTCCCTCCGTGGCTCGCTCCCGTACAAGTTGTTGCTATTCCAGTTGCCGAAGCATTTAACGATTATCTTGCCGAAGTGGTGGCAAAGTTGAAGGCCCGCGGCGTGCGTGCGCAACTCGATGACAGTGATGACCGTATGCCGAAGAAGATTCGCGTTGCCCAAAGCGAAAAGATTCCTTACATGATGATCGCGGGTGGCGAAGATGTGGAAGCTGGCGCAGTCTCCTTCCGCTTTCGAGATGGTACGCAACGGAACTCCATTCCCATCGATGAGGCTGTCGAAGAGATAGTGCGCAGCATCAAGGAACGCGTCCAGGTCTAATGGTGGTCGACGGTCTTGCGGGCGCTCCCGACGGTTGGCAACGCCTTTGGGCACCTCATCGAATGGCCTACTTGAAAGGTGAAAACCGCCCAGATGTAGTCGGCGGCGAGAGTGGATGTCCTTTCTGCCGAGTTCCCACGCTCTCGGATGACGAGGGTTTAGTGGTCGCTCGAGGAACGCATGTATACGCCGTCATGAATCTCTATCCGTACAACGCAGGTCATATGTTGATCTGTACGTATCGCCACGTTGCCGAATACACGGATATCACTGACTTTGAGCGCGACGAGATGGCTCAGTTCACACAATTTGCGATGGGTGCTCTTCGAGAAGCAGCGGGCGCTCAAGGATTCAATCTCGGTATGAATCAAGGTGCTCTTTCGGGCGCTGGGGTGGCTCCACATATTCACCAACACATCGTTCCAAGGTGGTCAGGCGATGCCAACTTCATGCCCATTGTTGGCCAAACCAAAGTTTTGCCAGCGCTCTTACGAGATACTCGAATCCTTATTGCACAAGCTTGGCCGACTAGCTAGCGTTTATCTTCACCACCGCGTTGTAGTCACAGGCGCTTTGTATCAGTGTGAGTAAAGTTAACGCGGCTAACCGTGAGATCTCAAATTCCCTCAGAGAGACTCCCTGCAGGTCGGTAGAAATTCGAGAAGTCACTCGAGCCCGAGAAATTTCGCGGTCTACCTCATTGGCATATTCATCTGGAAAATGAATAGATAACGCAATGTCGCCGTCAACCTTTCCTTCGAGCAAACGCTGTGGCAGATAGCGGTTCAGGAAACCCTCTTCATTCGCAACCTCCGTCGAATGCACAGCCTCGAACCCTGGGTCAGTAAGAACTTCACGGAGAAGCGCATGCATCTCGCGCCTTCCTAGGGTTCCACTCTCCGCACTAGTCAGTACCGGAATGAAAGCCGCCGTAGCAACTGCATTGATGAGAGCGCCGTGTAAGACGGATGAACTTGGGGTAATTCCTTGCATGAGCTGATTTGAGATAGATTCGTTTGAAATTGATGTGGCTATTTGCTGCAGTAGTTCCTCTCGGGCGTCCATGACGAGTTCTACCACTTCAGGTTCAGCGTCTGTGAGTGATTCACCTTGAGAGACTTGTAGGGAGAAGAGGTCGATCAGTGCCGCAGGTGAGCCGTCCTCTTCGTGTAGCACAAGGGCTATCGGCAAAATTCCTTCGTCTAAAACTCTTGCGATAAGTGCACAACTCTCATCAAAGTCAGCCTCGGGGTTGTCTAGGTCTGTGACCACGACCGCTCGTGGCACGTGCAATTCTTCTAGAGCTTTCCAATACTTAATAAATGCAACATCGAAACCTGCAGTGGCACTCATGCAAAAGAGTGCGAATTGTGCATGGTGAATGTTTCTAAAGTCCTGCTCCTCGTCGGAACCGTCCAAGAAAGAGGCGTTCCAGCCATCAGGAATGGCATGAGCGATGGTGCTATCCACACTTCTTCCAATCACCGCTATCCGAGTCATGGTACCTATTCTATGTGCGAAATTAGAGGCGACGTAGGAGCTCTTCCTTTTTTCGGTCGTAGTCCTCTTGCGTAATAAGACCCTCCCGAAGTAACCCGGCGAGTGATTCGAGGTCGCCCCTCAAGGAGCGAACTTCGCCGTGGAGCATTTGTACGGGTGCAGGGAAATTCGACGCTGCGACATGCGACTCACTTCTAGGCTTTTGCGTGAGACTTAGGATGAAGGCGATCAGGAAGGGGGAGTTAACTATCAAAGTGATGATGAGGTAGGGCATCAGTTCGCGCAGGTCTAAGTACGTCCAGGACCGAACGTTAAAGAGTCCACGATAGATACTTGCAAGGAAATTGAAACCAATGACAAAGTTGAGGACGATACCTACGAGGAAACTTCCAAAATATGTCAAAACGAGGGTGAGTTTCTTCCTGCCGCTAAATCCCATGATCAACGCGATGAGGGTGACGGCTAGGCGCACGATCTGAAGTGCCTCTGAGGCCCATAGGGGTGAGCCATACTCATTCATGTAAATCAAAATGCCGAAGAGTAGGTTCACACCTAGGCCGACGGAGAGAAGTACGCGCTGGGCGACTGTGGGTTTCATGAGCATCATTTTAGGTCGCCTACGCTTAAATCTGGGCATTTCACGGATCTAGATCTCCCATTTTTTGGGCATACGATAGAGCCACTATGTTGAATGGATTGATCCGAGCACCGATCACGAAGATCCTTACGCCGCCGGCTCGAGGTTTGCTTCGGCTTGGCGTGACCCCAAATATGGTGACTGCCACAGGCGCCTTTGGCGCGGCAGCCGCTGCGCTTATTCTCTTCCCTACTGGACATCTTTTCGGTGGCACGTTGACTATTGCGGCATTCATTTTGAGTGATCTTCTCGATGGCACGATGGCCCGCATTTCGGGAAAGAGTTCGCGCTGGGGGGCTCTCCTAGATTCCACACTTGACCGCGTGGGAGATTCAGCAATCTTCGGTGGACTTTTGATCTATTACGCGCAACACGACCGCATTCTTGCTGTCTTGGCGGGCGTTTGTTTGGTCTCTGGCGGATTAGTTCCATATGTAAAGGCTAAGGCGGAATCTCTTGGCATCGCTTGTGGCGGTGGAATCGCTGAGCGTGCAGAACGGATCACGGCTGTCTTGATTTCTACTGGGCTTTCGGGACTGGGCCTTTCACATATCGGTGCAATCGGTCTCTGGCTCATTGCTGTTGCCACGATCGTTACTTTTGGACAACGCATGATGCAAGTGTGGCGCAGCGATGTTTGATGAGTTCGCCGGGGTCGCCTACTCGGCCGGATGGAGTACTACACGTTTTCTTCCTGAGTTTTTGGCATATCGCTCCTTTTCGTTGCTTGCCGATCAGAGTTGGTTTGCGCAGGGAAAAGCCATCACACAATACGAACAAAATTTGGCACGCGTTCGTCCTGGACTCACCAAAGTCGAAATGCGCGAGCTCTCGCGAAAGGGAATGCGCTCGTACATGCGTTATTGGTGTGACACCTTTCGAATGCAAGATTGGAGCCATGCCAGAATCGTCGACACCGTACGTATAGAAGGAGAAGAGAATCTACGCGCAGCTCTCAGCGACGGCGGCGCGATAGTCGCCCTTCCGCACTCCGGCAATTGGGATCATGCGGGAGCGTGTATAGCGTTGAAGGGCATTCGTGTTGCCACGGTAGTTGAACGACTCAAACCGGAGAGCCTCTTTCAACAATTTCTGGAGTATCGCCAGAGCCTTGGCATGGACGTCTACCCACTCGATGCAACAGTCATGCTCCCGCTGATGCGAAAGATCAAAGAGGGATCACTCATCGCACTCGTTGCCGATCGTGATCTTTCACAAAATGGAATTCCTGTGGCATTCTTCGGCGAGCAGACCACGATGCCACCCGGCCCTGCTGCGCTCTCTTTTCAGAGTGGTAGACCACTCCTGCCGACCATAGTTACCTATACAAAAGCTGGAATCACACTTCGTTTTGGAACTCAGATTATTCCGGACCGGAAAGAAGACAAGGCGGCAGAGATTCAACGCATCACGCAACAGTGCGCCGACTACTTTGCCGTCGAAATCGCCAAAGCACCATGGGATTGGCACATGTTCCAACCGTTGTGGAGCGCGGACCGGTGAAGAAGCTGCGCGTTGGATTGGTCTCGCCCTACGACTGGAGCGTTCCGGGTGGAGTGCAATTTCATATTCGTGATCTTGCCCTTCGACTCATGGAGGAAGGTCATTTTGTTTCGGTGTTAACTCCCGACACGGGAGATGAGGATCGCCCTGATTTCATAGTGGGAGCGGGTCGTTCGATTCCGGTTCCTTACAACGGAGCAGTCGCTCGCCTGGCGTTTGGGCCGATTGCAAATGGTCGAGTACGTAAGTGGATATCGGAAGGCGACTTTGATCTGTTGCACTTACATGAGCCGGCAATTCCTTCACTCTCAATATTGGCATGTTGGGCGGCAAGCGGTCCGATGGTGGGAACTTTTCATGCCGCCTATCCGCAGAGCTGGGCGATGAATGTAGCGGCTCCAATTCTCGAACCGGCAATGGATAAGTTGAGTGCACGAATTGCAGTCAGTTCAGCCGCGCACTCGTCCTTGGTTGAACATCTTGGAGGGGACGCGGTGGTGATTCCAAACGGAGTTGACACCGCACCATTTGCGATGGCTACCGTAAATCTTGATTGGAGCCATCGCACTATCGGTTTTCTTGGTCGATTCGAAGACGCGCGTAAAGGCTTTGATCTCTTGGTGCAAGCTTTTGCTCACTTGCGCGAAAGGGGCGAGCTCGCTGATGTGCGAGTTCTTGTTGCTGGACGTGGCGACTCAAGAGACGAGATTGAGAAGATCACAAAAACGTATGGCGAAGAGATCGCGCATCATTTCCATTTTCTTGGAGAGATTTCTGATTCTCAAAAAGCAGACTTTCTCAAATCGGTGTCACTCTATGTGGCTCCAAATACTGGGGGAGAATCCTTTGGCATTATCATCGCAGAAGCGATGGCAAGTGGCGCAGCAATCTTAGCTAGCGATTTACCACCATTCGTCGATGTACTCGACGGTGCTGCCGAGTATTTCGAGAACGAAAACGTTCTCGAACTTTCTGCAAAGATGCGTAAAATGATGAGTGATGATGTTTTGCGTGCCCAGTACAGGCTCCTTGGTTCAGCACGCTCTCCAATGTTTGATTGGGACGAGATTGTTCCTAAAATCTTGTCAATCTACGAGATGATTACCGCTGGTGGACAAAGAGTGAGCGAATCTACCTCGCG
>JBAXIG010000084.1:0-6047 GCA_037138535.1 Actinomycetes bacterium | reverse complement strand
AAACAATTACAAGTAGTTCTCTTTGACGAACTGAACCTGCCCAAAACGAAGAAGAATAAAACTGGATTCACCACAGACTCCGACGCCATTGATTGGTTACGCACTCAGAGTCAGCATCCCTTCTTAGAAATCATTCGGACCCATCGTGATTTTTCTAAACTCAAATCGATTGTTGAAGGGCTGGAACGCGCCATTGCTGATGATGGACGCATTCACACCACTCTTGCGCAAACAGTCACAGCTACTGGGCGGCTCTCCTCGGTTGATCCAAATCTCCAAAATATTCCGGTAAGAACTGAAGAGGGTCGAAAAATTCGCGGAGCTTTTATTGCCGGTGAGGGCTTCGAGTCCCTACTCACTGCGGACTACAGTCAGATCGAAATGCGCATTATGGCCCACCTCTCAAAGGATGCCGGTCTCATAGCAGCTTTTGCATCAGGGGAAGATTTGCACACCACTGTGGCATGCCAAGTCTTTAGCGTCGATGCATCTGCGGTGACTCCTGAAATGCGTCGCCAGATTAAGGCGATGTCCTATGGCTTGGCGTATGGCCTATCCGCATACGGCTTAGCTGGTCAACTCGGAATTTCCGACGGTGATGCGCGAAATTTAATGGAGAACTATTTTGAACGTTTTGGTGGCGTGCGAGATTACTTGCGCGAAGTTGTGGTGGAGGCCCGAAAGAAGGGATATACCGAAACTCTTCTAGGACGGAAACGTTTCCTTCCAGATTTAGCCAGCGATAATCGCCAACGCCGCGAGATGGCAGAACGTATGGCGCTCAATGCACCCATTCAAGGAACAGCGGCAGACATTGTGAAACTTGCAATGCTGGCCGTTGACCGAGAATTATCGGCAGCTAAGTTGCGGTCGCGTCTCTTGCTTCAGGTGCATGATGAGCTGATTATTGAAGTGGCCCCCGGGGAAGTAGATCGCGTTCGAGAGATTGTGACTCGCGAAATGGAGGGCGCTTATCTGCTCGATGTCACGTTAGATGTGAACGTGGGTGTTGGTAAGAACTGGGATGAAGGCGCCCACTAGCCGTTAGCTCGGGCGTCTTCGCTCTCGACTAATGCGTCGCCTACTTCTTCCTCGGTAGGAATTCTGTCTGCGGCGCCGAGTATGCGACGACCGAAGAGAATCAACATGAACCCACAGACGACAGCAAGTGGCGTGATGGCTAAGGCGTACCTCGCCCCCCACGTTTCGGCGATATGACCGGCAACGGCCGCGCCGGCGGATGCAAACGCGCCTTCAAAGGCCCATATCCATGCAAGTGCAGCGACGGCGCTTCCCATGGGTCTTACTGCATCAAGAACTTCCCAATAGAAGACAGGGAGCGGACCGCCGGCAAGGCCGACGAGAAAGGCGACGACGAAGAGCGCTGGCGAGGGGCGGAAAATAAAGAGCAAGGGGAGGACAGATAGCACCCAGATTCCATAGCTCACGATCATTGCGCGAAGAGATGAGACTTTCTTGGAAATAACGCCGGCAAAACTCACTCCGAGGACGGTGCCTACTCCCATGCAGGCGAAGATGGGTCCAGCGAGGTGTGCTTTATCGGCCAAAGTGGCACTAGCTGGCAGCCCCACATCAAAGGCGCCCCAGCCAAAACCGATGAAAGCTCCTTCGAGCATTAAGAGTTGAATCCCTGGGGATTTCCAGAGTGAGACTGCACCCGGCACTTTCTCTTCTGGAATCCAACGACGCGAAACTGGAGAAGTGGCAAGAGCCATGCCGCCGATAAAAATGAGTAGCGCACAGGTGCGAAGCGCCCAGCTCCCGCTAAGTCCCAACGAAATGGTGCTCGACAAAATCGGTCCGAAGATAGTCATGCTATGGAGTGCCATTACGTCAAGTGCATAGGAGGAGCGCAACAGATCTGGAGTGACAGCGATTTTCCAGAGTGGCCTAGAAGACATATTGATCGGTGGCGCAGTAATGCCGAGTACGGCGGCTGCTGCGAGGAGAAGGGAAGAGTTAGCGGAGAAACTCACTACTAAAAGCATCGCGGTATAGGAGGGGACGAGGATATAAAGCAACCAGGTCTGCCCGTAGCGATCCATCAACGAGCCGCGGACCCCCGCACTCACAGCGCCGCAGATTCCGTTGACACCAATAGTGAGTCCGGCTCTGGTGAGCGAATCAGAGGTTTGTAGCACGTGGAAGAAGAGTGAGAGCCCCACCATCGAGTATGCAAGGCGAGCGGGTAGCGTGCTCATCAGAAGCCTGAACGCTTCCTTGGTCTTGAGGATCCGAATGTAATCGCGCATTAATTCACCTTAGCAACGAAAATTGCCGTTCCTGGAAGCAACCTTCCACGTTCCGGGCTCCATGCGCCCCATGTTTCGCTATTCCATGCGGGCCACTCGGGTTCCACGATCTCTGCAACAGACATCCCTGCGGTCACGATCGCGCCCACCCAATCGCCGATGGTGCGATGGTGCTCCGTGTAAGTCACCTGATTTTGGTCATCGCGTTCGATGTATGTGCTTCGGTCGAAGTAACTTCGAGAGATGGTCAGATCCGCAGGGTCGTCTCGCAGAGCCCAGCGAATCGGATGGGTGACCGAGAAGATCACCAGATCCCGAGTGACTCGTGCCCATTCTCGTAGCACGGCTGGCGCGTCGGGCAGGAAGGGGAGGGCGCCATAAGAGGAGAAGGTGATGTCAAAGCTACGGTCTGCAAAAGGAAGCTGATAGCCGTCTGCTTGGACGCGGAGGAGAGCCGGATCGCCGGCTTTGAGCATCTCCAGGGAGATATCTGAGGTAATCGAGTGGGCGCCTTGAGAACGTAGCCATTGGCTGCACTGTCCAGCGCCACTGCCGACCTCGAGAATCGTGCGCCCGGCTACTTCCCCCATGAGTTTGAGATCGCCTTCGGTCACCCCTTCTGGACCCCATTGCAGGCTGCCAGCAAGGGCCTTCCCATGGTCAGCTAGATAGCTCTGGGCATTTTGATCCCACCACCTCCGGTGGGCGGCGGCTGCGCTCGCAGGGCTCACAGATCCACGCTCAATCACGCTCGCTCCTCCCGCGCCGCCAAATTGACCCTTATCACGACACCACCGTATCGTCTGGGGTTCATCTGCCTACGCTCCCTCAGACCGAGGAGGGGGTGTCCTGAGTGAAATCAGGAGCCGGAGATGAGCGAACTACTACTTTCTATCCCTACGGAGAATTGTGTCTACTAGCCCAGTTGTAGCAGTAAATGACATTGGCACTGCAGAAGATTTCCTCGCCGCCATTGATGGCACTATCAAATATTTTAACGACGGAGACATCGTTTCCGGAATCGTGGTCAAGGTTGATCGCGACGAAGTCCTTCTAGATATCGGTTACAAGACCGAAGGCGTCATTCCATCTCGTGAGCTTTCCATCAAGCATGATGTTGATCCAAGTGAGGTCGTTAAGACCGGCGACGTTGTCGAAGCACTTGTGCTCCAGAAGGAAGATAAAGAAGGCCGCCTCATTCTCTCCAAGAAGCGCGCACAATACGAGCGTGCATGGGGAACTATCGAAGGCAAGAAAGAACGTGATGAAGTTGTTACTGGAACAGTCATTGAAGTTGTCAAGGGTGGTCTCATCGTTGATATTGGGCTACGTGGCTTCCTTCCTGCCTCGCTCGTCGAAATGCGCCGTGTGCGCGATCTTCTTCCTTACATCGGGAAGGAACTCGATGCGAAAATTATCGAGCTCGATAAGAACCGCAATAACGTGGTGCTCTCGCGTCGTGCTTGGCTCGAGCAAACACAATCGCAAACCCGCACTACTTTCCTTAATCAACTCCAAAAGGGCCAAGTTCGCAGTGGTGTCGTTTCCTCCATCGTTAACTTCGGTGCGTTCGTCGATCTTGGCGGCGTAGATGGGCTGGTTCACGTTTCTGAGCTCTCTTGGAAGCACATTGATCACCCAAGCGAAGTTGTTGAAGTAGGTACCGAAGTAACTGTTGAGGTTCTCGATGTTGACTTCGAGCGCGAGCGTGTCTCGCTCTCGTTGAAGGCAACCCAAGAAGATCCTTGGCAACACTTCGCCCGCACGCACACCATCAATCAGGTGGTTCCGGGCAATGTCACCAAGCTTGTACCTTTCGGCGCGTTCGTTCGCGTTCATGAGGGCATCGAAGGTCTCGTACATATCTCTGAGTTGGCAGAGCGCCACGTAGAGATTCCTGAGCAAGTTGTTCAAGTCGGCGATGAACTCTTCGTGAAGGTCATTGATATTGACCTCGAACGTCGTCGCATTTCGCTCTCTCTCAAGCAAGCAAATGAGAACGGCGACACCGTTGTCGAGGCGTTTGACCCCACTCAGTATGGAATGCCAGCTCACTACGATGAGAACGGTAATTACATCTACCCAGAAGGTTTCGACTCTGACACCAATGAGTGGAAGCCTGGCTTTGAAACCGCTCGCGAAGAGTGGGAGCGCCAATATGCAGAGGCCCAGAAGCGCTTCGAAGCTCACCGCAAGCAAGCCGCTGAGGCTCGTGCGGCTGAAGCCGAAGGTGCTGGAGCTGCACCTGTTGAGGCAGCACCTGTTGCTGCTGAAGAGGCTGTTGCCGAGTAGGTCTGTAGGTCACTTATGGGAAGGGGCGGTCGCTGACCGCCCCTTTTCCCGTCTAGGCTCATTCCATGCTTCTTATTGGACTCAGCGGCGGTATCGGTGCTGGGAAGTCTCTCGTGTGCGAGGCCTTTGCCCGGGCCGGAGCTGAGGTCGTTGACTCAGACCTGATTGCTCGTGAAGTCGTTGCAGTGGGGACGCCAGGTCTAGCCGAGATCCAATTGCGCTTTGGTCACGGAATTTTGCACGCCGATGGTTCTCTCAATCGAACTGCGCTAGCCAACGTTGTCTTTACTGATGAAATCGCAAGAGCAGATCTTGAACGTATTACGCACCCGCGCATCGCTCGTATCTTTCAAGAACGAGTGCAACAGGCTTCACCGGGAACGGTAATCGTACATGACGTCCCCCTTCTGGTGGAGACGGGGGCGCAAGACCGTTATCATCTCGTTGTCATCATCGAAGCGAGCATGGAGAACCGACTTCAACGTTTGGAAAAGCGTGGGTTGTCGCCCGAGTTGGCAAAAACACGCATGCAGAATCAGGCAAGTGATAAAGAGCGACGCAAAGTGGCTGACATTGTGCTCAACAATGATGGCCCAGATTCCGCGATTGCATCGATAGCGACCGAGTTGATGGAGCATCGATTTTTACCCTTCGCTACTCACATTGCCAGAGGCGTTGCGGCTCAACCCGGGCATCATTGCCCCAATGAATTATCGGAGGCGGCGGCGTTCGAGCGGGTCCTTGAACGCTTAAATGCAATCTCACCAGCTACTCACATCGCAGAAAACATTATCGAAATAAATAATGAAGATGACGCCTTTTTGAGAATGGGATTTGTGCACGCATTAGGCGGGTATACCAGTTGCGATCCTGGTCGAGTAGTACGTCTTCGGACGTTGCAGTGAGGCCGATTACGGATTTGCAACGGCGCGTTGATCCCTTTGAGGTTATTAGCGATTTTGTTCCTGCGGGTGATCAACCGGAGGCGATTGAGGACCTGGTACGTCGCATCGAGCGAGGTGAGCAGAATGTCGTATTGCTAGGTGCGACGGGTACGGGGAAGTCGGCCACAACGGCCTGGCTGATCGAACGTTTACAAAGACCCACATTGGTGATGGCACCCAATAAGACCCTTGCTGCTCAGCTGGCCAACGAATTTCGTGAATTGCTTCCAAAGAATGCGGTCGAGTATTTCGTTTCGTACTACGACTATTACCAACCCGAGGCATACGTTCCGCAAACTGATACGTTTATTGAGAAAGACTCGTCCGTGAATGCCGAAGTAGAGAGACTTCGCCACTCGGCCACAAATTCTCTCCTGACCCGCCGGGACGTAATCGTGGTGGCGTCCGTGTCGTGTATCTATGGTTTAGGAACACCTCAAGAATATGTAGATCGTATGGTGCGTTTACGGGTAGGGGATGAGCTAGAACGGAATGCACTCTTACGGAAATTTGTAGATATTCAGTACGCCAGAAATGA
>JBAXIG010000083.1:0-6130 GCA_037138535.1 Actinomycetes bacterium | reverse complement strand
CACAGCCTTCTTTACCGGCACAGCCTTCTTTACCGGCACAGCCTTCTTTACCGGCACAGCCTTCTTTACCGGCGCAGCTTTCTTCGCAGGAGCCTTCGCGGGCGCAGCTTTCTTCGCTGCTTTAACGACGGGCTTCTTGCTGGGCACCGTGATCTCCTTCACCGCTCATTCTGTGCTGAATTCTTCGTCTAACTGGGGGAAGGGTAGCCGATTACTTGTGGGAGGGGAGGTTCCGCATCGCCCAAATTTTCCGCATGACTTCGCCGCGCGCTCCAGGGTCAAGGGAGATCTCTACCACTTTCGAACGAAAGGTGGCTCCTTTCACGATCTGCAGGCGCGATTTACCTACTCCGAGGGCGTCTGCCACGGCAGCGATAGCGGCCTTATTTGCCTCGCCGTCATGAGCCTGTGAGGTGATAGCCACCGCGAGTTCTTCCCCCAGGAGGCCACCGACCACGGTCCTGGATGCCCCTGGTTTTACCCGAATAGCCAGTCTGATCGAGTCCACATCGCTCACATGATGATCCTACGACCGGTAAACTCTTCCATGTCTACCCTTGAACGTTGACGGGGACGAGTAACTTGCGCACGATCAGCAGCGATTCGGGGATGGTGAAAGCCCGAAGATTAACCGCAGGCGAAAATCACCCCCCGAGTCACAGGTGCGACAGAAGAGTGGCGCTGCGAGGCGCAAAGTGGGTGGTACCGCGGCGAAAGTCGTCCCTCTGCAGAATTATCGAACTCTCATAGTTCGATCGACCAGAGGAGTGCGCATGACGGGTACCGCGAGTGAGAAGAATTCAGCTACGCAATGGAACTCCCTCCCCACACAAATCAACCTGGCCGAGATTGACCGAAGCGTCCTTAGTTTTTGGGAACGCGAAAGAGTTTTTGCCCGTTCGGTAAGTGAACGCGAGGGCGCCGACACTTGGACCTTTTACGAAGGACCACCCACCGCAAATGGCATGCCAGGAACTCACCACGTCGAAGCACGCGTTTTCAAAGATGTCTTCCCACGGTTTCACACCATGAAGGGTCGCCACGTTATTCGCAAAGCAGGGTGGGATTGCCACGGATTACCAGTGGAGCTTGCTGTTGAGAAGGAACTCGGTTTCACCGGAAAAGGAGATATCGAAAAGTACGGAGTAGCACCGTTTAACGATAAGTGTCGCGAATCTGTTCAACGGCACGTAGGCGCTTTCGAAGAGATGACCACGCGCATGGGCTTCTGGGTTGATTTTGATACCGCCTATTGGACGATGTCTCCTGAGTATGTCGAGAGCGTTTGGTGGTCACTCCAACAAATTTGGAAAAAAGGTTTGCTCGTACAAGACCACCGCGTGGCACCTTATTGCCCTCGATGCGGCACAGGACTCTCCGATCATGAATTGGCACAAGGTTATGAAACGATCACTGACCCATCGGTATTCGTGCGATTCCCCATCACCGAAGGAAAGTATGAGGGTGTCTCGCTGCTGGTGTGGACCACCACGCCATGGACGCTGGTAAGTAATACGGCGATCGCCGTCAATCCAAAAGTTACTTATGTAGTGGCATCAGACGAATCCGGCGAGAAATTCATGGTGGCACAGCCGCTACTTTCAGTCCTAGGCGATGACGTTACAGTCCTTGAATCCGTGTTAGGTTCCGCGTTGGAGCACACAAAATATTCTCGCCCGTTTGATTGGGTGGAAATTCCAGACGCGCATTACGTAGTGCTTGCCGAGTATGTAACAACAGAAGATGGCACTGGTCTCGTACACCAATCCCCCGCCTTCGGTGCTGACGACTTAGCGGTCTGTCGCACGTACGGTCTACCCGTGGTCAATCCAGTCCGAGCAGACGGTACCTTCGAAACCGATATTCCGCTGGTGGGTGGAGAATTCTTCAAAACTGCCGATAAAGCCTTAGTTAAGGAGCTCAAGGCTAAGGGGTTACTCTTCCGTCAGCAGCAATACGAACACTCTTATCCTCATTGTTGGAGATGCCACACCCCGTTGATGTATTACGCACAACCATCCTGGTATATCCGTACTACGGAAATCAAAGATGCGCTGATCTCCGAAAATGAAAAGACTGATTGGCACCCAGAAACAATTCGAAGCGGTCGTTATGGAGATTGGCTTAACAACAATATTGATTGGGCGGTTTCCAGAAATCGATACTGGGGAACCCCTCTTCCCATCTGGGGTTGCGAAGAGGGCCATATGGAATGCTTCGGTGCTCTCGACGAACTCGGTACTCGTGCCGGCGAAGATCTCTCCGCTCTTGATCCCCATCGACCCTTCGTCGATGACGTGAAGTTCGTCTGCGTTCAATGCACCGGCATCATGACTCGTGTACCCGAAGTGATTGACTGTTGGTATGACTCCGGCGCAATGCCGTTTGCGCAATGGGGATATCCACACAAAGAGGGAAGTATTGAAAAGTTTAATGCTGCCTATCCTGCTGATTTCATATGTGAAGCCATCGACCAAACTCGCGGATGGTTTTACACACTCATGGCGATTGGCACCTTGGTTTTCGAGAAGAGCTCCTACAAGACGGTGCTCTGCTTGGGCCACATCCTCGACAAAGATGGCCGCAAGATGAGCAAACACGTCGGAAACGTTTTGGAACCGATCTCCCTGATGGATGAACATGGAGCCGATGCAGTTCGTTGGTTCATGCTGGCCGCCGGTTCACCGTGGCAATCGCGCCGAGTGGGACATGATGCCATCACCGAAGTAGTGCGCAAAACATTGCTTACCTACTGGAACACAGTCTCCTTCTTGAGCCTCTATGCGCGAATTGCGAAGTTCGACGCCACCAAGCCAATCCCCATCGAAGATCGATCTACCCTCGATCTTTGGATTATTTCTGAACTCAACTCGATGATTCAAACTGTGGATGAATCATTAACCGATTTCGATTCACAGGGTGCAGGTCGAGCTATTGCGTCGTTTATCGACAACCTTTCAAATTGGTATGTGCGTCGCTCTCGTCGCCGCTTCTGGGATGGCGACCCCGCAGCGCTTGCCACTCTCTTTGAATGTCTACGCGATCTCACACTGGTGATGGCCCCCATGGTTCCCTTCATCACCGAACATGTCTGGCAGCAACTCGTCAGACCAGCCGATTCACATGCTGCGCTCTCTGTTCACCTCGCCGATTTTCCCAAAGTCCGTCACGACCTCATTGATCAAAGTTTGATCGCGCAAGTGAGTCAAGTACGCCGACTTGTGGAACTCGGTAGAGCCGCACGCGCCGAATCCAACATTAAGATCCGTCAACCCCTTGGACGGGCGCTCATCTCCGCTGCAGGATGGCGAGCACTCAGCGAGGAACTTCGCAATGAAATCGCCGACGAACTTAACGTGCTCCAACTTGACGACATTTCAGAGGTTGATGTCGTGGACCTCACGCTCAAGCCAAACTTTCGAACCCTGGGAATAAGATTTGGAAAAGAGACCGCAACTGTCGCCGCAGAAGTGGCAGCTGTGGATGCCACTTCTCTCGTCTTAACCCTGCGCAAAAACGGAAAGACATCAGTGGGCGATCGCGAGATATTTCTTGAAGACGTGGTGATTACCGAGACTCCACGTTCTGGTTGGACCTATGCATCTGATTCTGGAGAAAGTGTGGCACTAGACCTCACAATCACCCCCGAACTTCGCTCCGCAGGAATCATGCGCGAAATTATTCGCAGCGTTCAAGACGCTCGGAAGAGCTCGGGATTCGAGGTGAGTGACCGCATTCTGGTGCGTTGGTCAGGCGAACCTGCCCTCGATCAAGTTATCGAAGCGCACGGTGCCGAAATTATGCATGAGGTACTCGCTCTTGAACTAGAACGTGAAGAGGGAGATCACCCCCATCAGAACGAAGATATTGGAATGCGCTTCTCGGTGATCAAAGCCAATTAAAGAAGCGCAAGAATTCGCACACCCGATCTGAGAACGCTCACGATGACAAAGAGTACTAAGAAGGAGAGGTCCAGGCTGATGCCACCCAAGCGAAGTGGCGGTATCCGTCGGCGGAGCAGATTGAGTGGCTTGTCTGTGACCACATAGATGCCAGTGATGAGAACTAACACGGGACCTTTAGGACGCCATGAGCGTGCGAACATCCGCACATACTCGAGTATGAGGCGCGCCAAAAGAAAATAGAGAAATAACCGAAGAACGAGATCTACAAACCCAAGCACAATAAGCACTACATCAAACCTTTATGACTGGTTAAAGAAGGATGCCTCCGCGGCCGCACTCTTCTCTTCGAACGAGACGCTTACGTTTGCGGGCGATAGCAAGAAGACCTTCTGCGTCACGCGTTCAATCGAACCATGGAGACCGAAAGCCAGGCCAGCTCCAAAATCAACGAGGCGCTTGGCGTCTGCATCCGTCATGTCCGTCACGTTCATGATGACCGGGACGCCTTGGCGGTAATGCTCGCCAATGGTCTTTGCCTCATTGTAATTGCGCGGATGAAGGGTGACTATTTTGTTGAGCGGACGCTCGATCGGCTCGACATGGGACGTTGCCATCGGTGCCACCGTGCGTACATCACTCACCGCAGCTGGTGCGGTTTCGCGGCGAACTCGCGCCATATCGAAAGTAGGACGACGCATTACCTGCGTCTCTTCGATGACCGCTTCACCTTCAAGTACCTCATCTGCATCAACTAAACCGAGGTACTTAGCCATTTTGCGCATACTGTTTGCCATGGGAAGAAACGTTACCCGAATGTGGGACGTGATCCGAGTATTGAAGAGCCAACCCGTACGTGTGTCGCGCCAAATTCGATGGCAGCAGCAAAATCACCACTCATACCTGCAGAGCACCACAATGCCTCAGGGAATTCACGGATAAAGTCAGCGCGAATCTCTTGCAGGTGTTGAAAGGCCGTTCGAGGGTTCTCGTCGAGTGGGGCTACCGCCATGAGACCCGAAAGATCAACCATCGGAGCGGTAGCTAGTAGCGAAGCAATCTCAGAAAGTTCAGAGCTGCGCGCTCCTGCGCGACCTTGTGCACCATCGAGGGAGACCTGGACGAGAACGCGTAGCACCTGCTCTCGCCCTACCGCCCGCTTCACAATCTCTTCAGCCAAGTCAAGACGATCAACCGAGTGGATCACAGAAGCCCACTCCAGCACGGACTTAACTTTTTTTCGCTGTAGTTGTCCAATAAAATGCCAATTGATCGGCGTGAGCACCTCGGAAGCTTTTGTGGAACCCTCTTGCTCACGGTTCTCCCCCGCATCGAGTACTCCGAGGGCCGCCAGATGTGCTACGTCACTCGCCGGGAAGGTCTTCGTGACGACCACCAGTGTGATTTCTTCAGGTTCCCGGCCAGCCGCACGCGCCGAAGTCGCGATTTCAGCGCGCACTGCCTCGAGGCGCATCCCAATTTCCTCGCGGCGATCTGTCATAGAGGAACCCTATTACGCCGAGGGCAGAGAGATAACACCGGCAAAGCGCCCAGTCACACCATCACGGCGATAGGAGTAAAGGAGTGGGTCTTCAACGGTACATGAGTGTTGATGCGTAACCCGTACCTGCATCTCAGCTAGATCGCCCCGCAATGCACCACTCAGATCTAATGTGAGCTCATCTCTTCTCCACACCGCATTCGGGTGCGTAGCGCCGAATTCAGCAGCGATCTCTTCCCCCACAACATAGCAATCAGCACAGATATGAGGACCAATCTCAGCCACTAGCGATGCGGAGGTTAACGCACGCATCTGACCGACCACGTTTTCCACAATTCCATTGATCGCCCCACGGCGACCCACATGTACAGCAGCCACAACACTCTCGGATTCATCCCAGATGAGCAGTGGAATGCAATCCGCCACCATGACAGCAAGTCCAAGACCTGGCGTCATCGTGATCAGGGCATCGACCGTGGGATCGGGGATCACTTTATCGATGAGTCTCACATCTGCACCATGGACCTGATTCATGTACTGGATCGGAACACCGAAGTGTTGGCTCAAGCGAGCACGATTCTCCTTTACCGCACCTGGATCATCACCCACATGCAAGGCGAGATTGAGGGAGTCGAAAGGCGAGTGGCTTTCACCGGTAAGAAAACTTTTAGTGGTGAAAGTACGAATCACCCGAGCATCACTTCAAGAAGTCAGGAACGTCAAGATC
>JBAXIG010000082.1:0-6186 GCA_037138535.1 Actinomycetes bacterium | reverse complement strand
CGGCGGGTAATACATACTCGCTCCTGTCGGGCACGGGCCTGACGAATACCGGTTCGATTACCCTCACCGGTGCGGCGGTCGGCAACCAGACGCTCGCCCCGGGAGGTTCGACGACGATTGGTCGCACGACCTACAACTTCAACCAGACGTCCACGGCCCTCGAACTCGCCGTCACGGGAACGACGTACAACCTCTTCTGGAACGGCGGCGCGAGCGGCACGTGGAACTACACGACGGCCAGCTGGCAGCAGAGCGGCACCGGCTCGAACATCACCTTTGTGCAGGGCGACACGGCGACGCTCGGCACCGCCAGCACAATCACGGTCGATTCCGGAACGTATGGCAGCAGCGTGCAGGCAGCGTTGCTTCGTGTGTGTTTAGATAAGGTTGCTGGTGATTGTGAACTGGGTCTTGATACAAGTGTGATTGCCGCAGCTAACCCACCTGAGCAAGCAGCTGATGGCTGGGATTTAGCGCCACCACTTGCAAATAGATTCTGTCATCTTGATTGGTCATTGCCATTGGAAGTTGTACGCATGGGCCTTTCAGGTCATTGGCCAACCTATGATTTGCAAAAACCTGATGCTGCTCGACTTGCTAGCGAATCAGTAAATGAGAAGTTGAAAGTCTCTGGTTTTCTTACTTCTAGACCAGATTTAGTGACTGCATTGCCAAACTCTAATGCCGACCAAGGTCGAGCATTTCCAACTCCACGCTCATGGGAAAGCGCAGCTATGCTCTCGGCATTTGTTACTGCAAGTAATTTGAGTGAAGGGGTTCGACGCATGGTATTAAAGGGAAGTGTAGGAGTTGCAGCTGCAGCCGAGTTCATTACCTACAGAAATAACATTGATTTACCAGATCCAGAGCAGGTCCTAGCAGAACCAGATAAGTTCACACTACCCACAAGAGCGGATCAAATTTATGTACTCGGCGCTGGAATCCTCAATGCACTCACTCGCGATATTTCAACTGATCGTTGGCATGCCGCAGGCAAGATTCTTGAGAAAATGGTGAAGTCAGGACATCCAGATATGGCAGTGAGCTTTGCGCGCCAGTGGTTAAAGATTCGACCTGGGAATGAAATGCCAAACACAACAGTTTTGCAGGCACTTGTTCCACTTTTAACCGAAGCAAAACTAATTTAATTTCAAGCAATGAGCGCAATCGACGTAGATAAGAGCCATGCAGCCAAACTTCGAATAATGGCGGGTCGAATTTTGGCGCAAGCACGATGGCCCTATGTCTCCACGCTGCTCTATTCACTTAAACTTGTTGAAAGTGATCCTCAAGAGATTCCAACAATGGCCGTGGACAATGGCTGGCGTTTGTATTACTCGCCTGATTTTGTAATGTCAGAATCAGCAGAGGCCCTTGCCACCGTCCTTTTGCATGAGTGCATGCACTGCATGCTCGAACATGGTCGTCGCTTTGAGGCACTTCCAATTGCGGGCAAGAGAAACACCATTTGGAACTATGCGGGGGATTGCGCCATCAATCAGGTTTTAGATGATGCCCACATGCCATGGACTGAAGTAATCCCAGTTCGTTATGTAAACATCGAGCACCAAGGCGTTGATAGAACAATGCCCACAGAAGTTTCCTATAGCGTCATGGTTGCATATCAATTAGAACACCCAGAGGATGAACAAGATAGTGATTGTGGCTCAGTTTCAGGTGGGGCACGGCGTCAATATGAATTAGATCCCGATGATTCAGATTCACCTGCTAACACCATTAATCAGCAAGACAATATCTTGGACTCAGTCTCATCAGCGATTATTTCAGCACAAAATGACGGTGATGATATTCCTGATGCACTTGCTCGGATTGCACGTGATCGACTCGAACCAACTCTAGATTGGAAAAAACTTCTAGCCTTTAATTTGCGATCAGCTGTTTCAAATGTTGCTGGTCGCAGGGATTACACATACGCACGACCTTCTCGACGTCAAGGTGCCATTAATGCTGCAGGTTTGAAATTCATTCTTCCGGCGATGCGACAACCACAGCCACCATGTGTGGCAATTGTTTTAGATACCAGTGGCAGCATTAGTGATGACACACTCGACATTTACTTATCTGAAATTCGCGGCATCATGACTGCAGTTGGAATTTCAAGTGGAGTCTGGGTTCTTCCCTGCGATTCCAAAGTTCACGAAGTAGAAAAGATCCGCTCTTTCGATGTTACAAAAGTGCGAATCAAGGGTGGCGGAGGCACTGATATGTCAGTGGGAATTCATGAAGCACTTCGTATTCGCCCAAGGGCAAATATCGTGGTCACCCTTACCGACGGTGCTACTCCTTGGCCAGAAACCAAGCCAGTAGGATCGATCATCTATTTGGCAGTTTTAACGAAAAAATCCTTTGCCAGTTATGTCCCACAATGGATGACCAAGGTAATAATGGAAGATGTTTCAGCGTAAATTTTGACCTTTTCACCCTCACCCTCAGCCACGACCACTAGTATGTCCAATCAGGCAAGAACGGGGGAGGGCACGTGGAAGCGGCGTCCAAGGCGTTGGTCTTAGCTAAGGGTTCTCTTGATAGCTTGGCTTCGATGTCTAATCTCGATCTGAAAGTCGCCGTGGAGCGCGAGCTCTCCGAGGTGCTCAAAGTTCTCGGGAACGAAGAAGGGGCGATTGAGATTGATCGTCGCCTCCAGGACGTAAACGACTTCTTCGCAGGCTTGTAATCGAAGTTGGTTGCCTCGGGGGTTTGTGCCCCCGAGGCAACCGCCAGATAAGAGAGGAGGTGTAGATATGCGCGAAGAACGTGCAGACACCATCAGGATGGATGAACTCTGGGCGAGTCTTGATGGGCAAAGTGATGAGGAGAAAGCATCGACCTACCTTGAGATCGTCGAAGTATTGATGGAGCACGAGCGCTATGCCTCTGCCCTTCCGTTGATTGATATCGCGATCGAGTTAGAGCGTTCACATCATGGGGATGAGAAGCATCCCCATGTGGGGGAGGCGATTATCGCCAAGGCATTCTGCTCTTGGCATATAAGTGAGACCGACAGGGCCGTGGAGTTGTTGGAAGAAGGGCTCACGTTCCAATCGATGCTTCCGTCCTCAATGAAAGTAGATCGATTTCAAACACTGGCAGCCTGGTATTCCCACCTTGGTCGCAGAGATGACATGTTGCGAGTCAAGAAAGACCTTGTGGAACTCTATGAAGATTCAGAGGAAACGATTGACCTAGGGTTACATTTACAAAGTTTGGCTCTAGCGTATTTTCAATTGGGGCAATTTGCTGATGCGCATGCGTGTGCTCTCCGCTCTCACCATTATTTGAACACAATTGAACAGACACTCTTGGCAGCTCGCTCAGAGATTTTACTGGGAGCTTGCCAGGCTGAAATTGGCGAAATCGAAGAGGGTCTTGAGCGCACCACCAAGGCAATAGAGATTGTGCGGCATGAAGAAGGTGAAGATAATCGTGACCCACGAGCGCTTTACTTTCAGGGACTCACCCTCTTGAGAGCGGGCCAATTCGAGGGCGCTCGGGATTTTCTTCTTGAGGCGAGGAGCTTCATTGCTTTGAATCCAGAAAAACATGAAATTGAGATCAAAATATCAATCGAAAAAGAACTTGCCGCAACATATGCGCTTCTAGATGAAACACAAAACTCCGGAGAGATAAACGAAAGACTACAACTTGTAAAAAATTACTTCATTGATATCTTTAGCTAACCTCCTAACACGAAAGATCCATTGTCACGTGTCTGGATTACTCAGAGGTTGTGAAGGTTTCTAGCACAAAAATCAGCATCCATTTATGTATGGGAGAGTCGGTTTGCAGACTTGACGCTTGGTTAAGGACCCCTTCGATGAATACAGAACTGTTGAGAAGTGCTTCTTGGTTCTCAAAAGAAATAGAGTAATCCAAATACCAGTCCCCCGCTTGGAGGAAAGTTTCCGCGTCAAGTTCATCATAGTATTTTTCTAGCTCAGCTGACCAATCAAATCCCGCAGGAAGATTTTTGAAGAGTTCGCCTACTTGTTTACCAAAAGCACTCCATCCTTCGAAACCGCTTCCCTCGTAGCTTCCTAGTTCGTCACGTTCTTCTTCGTTTGAACCATTGGCCTCCCACTCTTCGTATACCTCGCGGCTATGAAAATCCCAAGTAATGTGAAATACGTCCCCCTCAAATTCATTATCTTGCGACTTAGCAACTGCGATCCAGAAGAGTTCCTCGATGGCCTTCTTGACTTTGGAATCTGCCAACATAGCTTGCTCGGCTGGTGCCGAGAGGCGTCTCAGCAACGAGTCATTCTCCATGCTGATTCGTTCCTTTCGTGCCGCGACAGAGCGAAATGAATTTCCCAAGCTGCACCATTCCTTGCGGAGAATTGGGTTCCATCTTGGAAAGTTGTGGTGAACGGTAAAGGAAGCAAGCCCACTTGGCGCGTGAGATAGCGACATTGAGTCGATTGGGGGAGAGTAGGAAGTCGATTCCTCGTGGCAAGTCTTCGCTGCTTGAAGTTGCCATCGAAACAAAAACAACGGGGGCTTCTTGTCCCTGGAATTTATCGAAAGTTCCGACCGCCACACGGTCTAAGCCATGTTCTTGTAGCGAGGCACTAATCTGTCGCACCTGTTTATTGTAGGCTGTCACAACCAGAATATCTTCTTGTAAGAGCGGGCGAGCCGGTAAGACAATGCCGCCAGCTACGTCCGTCCATGAAGAATTAAGAATCGCAGTGATCTTCTCGACGATGGCGTCAGATTCTTCAGCGGACATCACCGTATTGCCCTCATGATCCACGTTCACAATATGAAGTCCTGGCTCAATCCCCTCTAATGTTCGTAGAGAGCATTGCGGAGCCGCGTGCAATCTTCCTTCGTATTGCAGATGGGAGACGGGCTCGGCCAACTTGGGATGCAGTCGATAGGTCGTGTCTAAAAAATAGCCAAGGTGAGGTGGCATGGTGGAGTGTTCGCCGAGTATATGAGCCAATACAGAGACCTCGACCGGCTCAGGATGGCTCGCCTGGCTTACTTGGGGGAGTTGTTGTGGGTCTCCGAGAAGCAAAGCTCGGTCGGCAGCGGATAGCACTGCAAGGGCATTTGCCAACGAAAATTGTCCAGCTTCATCAATGACCATGAGATCAAGATGGTGTGACCGAAATTTTGGACTACTGAAACTCCACACCGTTCCACCAACCACAAATCCAGTAGAGAGTTGTGCGATCCAGTCAGACACATCGCTCCTGTAGTAGCCCTTAACTACCTCCGTACCTTTTTGTGCCTTCTTCCCGATAGCCAAATCAGGGTCAATCTCCGCCACACGATCAAGAAGGTTCTCAATCACGGCGTGTGATTGTGCAACTACGCCGATTCGCCAACCCACTTTCACAAGCTTGGCAATAATTTCGCCACCCACCGTGGTCTTTCCAGTTCCGGGTGGCCCCTGCACCGCCACGTAACTCATATCGCTATCTTTCAGCGAGGAAATGATGTCATCGACAGGATTTCCACTATGCGTTAAAGCTCCAGATAATTGTTGGGGAGGCTTCTTGAGAAGCAAGTCCTTCCAAGAGCCTTTGGGAAATGGATCGAGGGCGCCGGGCAACATTGAAAGCACTGTTGCTCCCAGTTCATCACGGAGCACTTGTTGAATGATTGCAGTGCTCATGGGTATTGGAGGCAGGATGGCCATTGGTAAGGCGCTCCAAGTGCCTTCAGATTTTTCAGTTTCCTTGATGGTCATACGTGAGTCGTTGATGTGTTGGATTGTGCACTTGTTGAAACCACGAGTGCTCCCTTGGATCGTTTGGAATCCTTCTGGTGCTACCTCGTAGAGCGCCTGGACCTCTGCACCTTTACTCAGTACTTGTGAGATATCTAGCCCGCGCGCTTCAATATTTACTTCACGCTTGAGCTTTCTATCTCTGCCAGTAACCGACCACGGCTCTGCTGATACCTCAGTTGCAACCACAACGTCATTAAAGTTTTCTAAGTCATCAAGTTCAGCATTTGCTCGCTCAAATATTGCTCTCCAAGCGGGGCGCGCCTCGCGGCGATGGAAGGAGATAGATCCTGAAAGGAGCGCGAGTCCATTTTGTACCGAAGTACGACCGTGGGGATCCGGTGACATTTCCTCAATAAGTTGAAGAGCAATCGGCTCGATAGGTTGTTCTTCTGGGTCACTAAATTTTTCGATAGCCACAGGTCTCA
>JBAXIG010000081.1:0-6341 GCA_037138535.1 Actinomycetes bacterium | reverse complement strand
GAAGTGCGGTGGAATCTGAAGTGAGTTTTGATGCCCTGGAACGCGCGCTCGTAGAACTCGTCGCATCCGGCGAGCTCAATAGCGAGCAATCAGAGCAGATCCGCGAGCGCTACATGGTCGAGCTCGCACGACCAGAAGATTCAATAGCACCAGCACTTGTAGCAATAGAGGAGAGAAGTCGCCGATCACTCTTAGGAGAGATTGGTGGTTACGTCGGTGGCGCTTTCACTCTCGTAGCCACTCTCATCATCTTAGGAAGTACCTGGTCGCAACTCTCCAACATGGGGCGCATCATCACATTACTCGTGCTTACAATAATCTTCGCCGCGGTGGCACTTCTCTTGCACCGCGGTGAAAAATCTCCTGTGCGTGCACGGCTTGTTGCCACACTCTTCTCCTTTGCTGGTATTTCTGCCGCTGCTACTGCCGGTGTGGCATCACCATGGCAGAAGGCACTTGTTGCAAGCATCGTGGGAAGTGTCGTGGTCGATTTCGCCTACTTCCGTAATCGCACTTCGGTGGGTCACGTGTCGCTCTTTGCTTTCAAAATATTTGCCGTTACGGCCTTTCTCGATGCGGTGAATATTTTTGGTGGTGCAGTGGCCGCACTTGTCTTTGCCGCTATCGCAATGGCGTGGTACTTCTTTTCAGAGCGCGGCATCTTCCACGAGAAAATGCTCGGATTCTCCATCGCTAGCGCCACCGCATTTGTCAGCGCGGAAGTTGCCTTCATCGGCAGCTCCGAGATCGTCGGTTACCTGCTCTTCTTAGGGACCAGTGTCGCGGGCTATCTGCTCTACTCCCGCAACCGACTCTGGCCCTTCCTCGTGGCTGCGGTGACCGCTTCCACCTTCGGGGTCGCCCAGCTCATCATCACCACACTCGGTGGGGCCCTCGGCGTCTCTATCGGTCTACTGGCAGCTGGGCTCGTCTTGCTCGGCGCCAGTACCTTCATTCTTCGTACTCGTCGCTCCGCCCCTCCCCAAGCCTGAGCGCACATGCTCTCCCCAAGCGCCACGCGCGTTTGGTCGCCTCTCCTCCCAGCCCGTATGCTGTGACGGCTCCAAGCGGTACCGGCCTTCACGGGCTACGTCCCCATCGTCTAGGGGCCTAGGACATCGCCCTTTCACGGCGGTAACACGGGTTCGAATCCCGTTGGGGGCACGCAGAAGGATGGGAAACCATCTCGCATTAAAAGCAGTAAAAGCAGTACCTCACTGGTTCGCCAGTAAGGCCCGGTAGCGCAGTTGGTTAGCGCGTCGCCCTGTCACGGCGAAGGTCGCGGGTTCAAGTCCCGTCCGGGTCGCAGACCTTGCGTAGCCTTGCCAACTAAGATTTCCTCATGCTCGATCGGTCCAACACTCGGTCCAGTGCGATTTCTATTCGCGCTCTCACCAAGACCTTTGGAAAAGTGCGGGCGGTCGACAACATTGATTTAGAGATCGCCGCCGGAGAATTCTTCGCCATGCTGGGCCCCTCTGGCTCTGGAAAAACCACCATGCTTCGACTCATCGCCGGGTTTGAGATTCCTGATCACGGTTCAATCAACATCGGCGGGCAGGATGTTTCGGAGAAAGCTCCGTTCGAACGAAATGTAAATACTGTTTTTCAGGATTATGCGCTCTTCCCGCATATGACAGTTCTGCAGAATGTCCAATACGGCTTGATGGTAAAGGGCGTTGCTAAAAAAGATCGAAGTGAACTCAGCGCAAAAGCTTTGAACAGAGTTCGTCTCGAAGGATACGAATCACGCAAACCTTCACAATTATCTGGAGGCCAGAGGCAGAGAGTTGCTTTAGCAAGAGCAATTATCAATGAGCCTGAAGTTCTGCTCCTCGATGAGCCACTCGGCGCGCTAGATCTAAAACTTCGTCACGAAATGCAAGTTGAATTAAAAGAACTACAACGAACACTAGGAATCACTTTCGTATTTGTGACACATGATCAAGAAGAAGCGCTCAGTATGGCCGATAGAATTGCGCTCTTTAATAATGGAAAAGTTGAACAGATTGGTTCAGCGGCTGAAGTTTATGAATTTCCCACCAGTGAATTCGCGGCTAGTTTTGTCGGCACCTCCAACCTCCTCACACCTATTGCGAGTGAGAAGCTTCTTGGGAAGCAGGGAGTCATCAGCATTCGGCCGGAGAAGATACATCTCAAGAAAACGGGTGACCGCTCTTTCACTGCGCGGGTCATTTCCTCGGTCTACTTAGGCTCCACGACACGCATTGGCGTAGAGCTTCCCGGTGGAACACGGTTATTCCTACTTCAACCAAACGATGGCTCTTCCCAATCACATATCGCTATAGGAGAATTTATCCAAATCTTTTGGGATTCAATCCATGAATTCCAGATCGGACCACAGGGTAGTTAGCCCCTACCCTTTAACCCCTCCCACTAAGAAAAGGAGACTCGAGTTGAAAAGAACTCAGTTGACTCAATTAAGTACTATGGCAGTCGCTTTGCTCTTAATCGCAAGTTGCAGTTCTAGTTCAAGTTCTACCGCCACTAATGCTGCCTCCGACGCCCCTTCGCTCCCCAATATCGCAGCCGCAACATCTGTCGGAGATGGAGAAGGCGCGCTCAATATCGTGGTTTGGGCTGGATATGCGGAAAACGGTAGCACCGACAAAGCCGTTGATTGGGTTACCCCATTTGAGAAGGCTTCCGGCTGCAAAGTTAACGTGAAGGTCGGTAACACCTCCGATGAGATGGTGACCCTCATGAAGACCGGTCAATATGACGGAGTATCCGCATCCGGTGATGCCACGCTCCGCCTGATCTACAGTGGAGATGTCGCACCAGTTAACACAGATCTCGTGCCTAATTACACAACGGTCTCGGATTTCCTCAAGAATCAACAGTGGAATTCCGCTGGTGGAAAGATGTACGGTATCCCACATGGTTGGGGTGCAAACGTTCTTGCTTATACCGATGGCAAAGTAGCCGCACCTACTTCATGGGGCGCTGTCTTTGACACGAATTCGCCATACAAGGGAACTGTCACGGCTTACGATTCTCCCATCTACATTGCAGATGCCGCTCTCTACTTGATGAAGACAAAGCCTGAGCTGAAGATTACAAATCCATACGCTCTCGACGATGCGCAATTCCAAGCAGCGGTCGACCTTTTGAAGACTCAGAAGCCCATCATTGGCGAGTACTGGTCGGATTACACCAAGGCTGTTCAATCCTTTGAGTCTGGTAACACCGTGATTGGAACTTCATGGCAAGTCATTGTAAACCTCGTTAATGGTGGCAAGAAGGCCAAAGTTAACTCCATCGTGCCAAGTGAGGGATCAACTGGTTGGTCTGATACCTGGATGATTTCATCGAAGGCTCAGCACCCAAATTGCATGTACAAGTGGATGGATCACATCATTTCTCCCTCGGCTAATGCTCAAGTTGCTGAGTGGTTTGGAGAAGCTCCTTCACAGACCGCTTCCTGTGCGATGACTGCAGATAAGAACTTCTGCACCTCATATCACGCCACAGATGCGGCCTACGCTTCGCAAATTCATTACTGGACAACTCCCACGAAGAGTTGTCTAGACGGGCGTGGAAGCATTTGTAAGGATTACGCGGCCTGGACACAGGCCTGGACAGAGATCAAGGGTTAACTCGATGTGGGTGGGGTAGTCGCTCCGGCTACCCCACCACTTCGATTGAAAAATGAGAGCAAACCTCGCGCCACAGAATGAGCTTCGCGCCTCAAGTTGGCTTCATCGCCACGAGAAGAGTCGACTAGCCATTCTTCTCTCCGCCCCGCTCTTCTGGCTCATCGTCGCCTACCTTGGTTCGCTCTTTTCCATGTTTATTTCAGCTTTCTGGTCGGTCGATTCATTTACCGGTTCCCTTGTAAAAACTTTCACATGGGAGAACTTTCAAACGCTGATTACGGCAGATGTATATCGTCGTATCGCCCTTAGATCGATCAGTGTTGCTTTGATGGTTACCATTATCGACGCGCTCCTTGCCCTCCCTATCGCACTCTTTATGGCAAAAGTTCTCTCCCCTCGAAAGCGTCAACTACTCGTGGTCCTTCTCTTGCTCCCACTCTGGGCCTCATACCTTGTAAAGGCCTATGCCTGGAGAACCCTCTTTGCGAACGGCGGCGTTTTAGATTGGCTATTGAATCCATTCGGACTCGGAACGCCTGGATATGGACTTGCGGCCACCACAATCGTGCTTTGCTACCTCTGGCTCCCGTACATGATTCTGCCGATCTATGCGGGTCTTGAGCGACTCCCCAATTCACTTCTTGAAGCATCAAGTGATCTCGGCGCTGGTGGAGGGAGAACATTCAGATCAATTGTGCTTCCGCTGGTGTACCCCTCGCTCATTGCAGGATCAATCTTTACTTTCTCGCTTTCGCTCGGCGATTACATCACTGTGAAAATTGTGGGCGGAAAGACCCAGCTATTTGCCAACGTTATTTATGACAACGTGGGTACCGCAGGAAATCTGCCTTTTGCCGCTGCTGCCGCGATGGTGCCAGTAATTACTGTCTTGGGATATCTCTTTTTAGTGCGACGATCCGGTGCATTGGAGAATCTCTAATGTATTTCAGCAGGAAGACCAAACTTTTCCTTCAAGCCTTAAGCACCATAGTTTTTGCTTTTCTCTACATACCTTTACTAGTAATCCTGGTGAATTCGTTCAATCCTTCTAAGACTTTTTCCTGGCCACCTGCCGGATTCACCACAACTTGGTGGGGTAAAGCAGTAGAGAACGAGGGAGTCCGCACCGCACTGCTCACCAGCGTCAAAGCAGGTCTAGGGGCAATGCTTATATCTCTTCTCTTAGGCAGCATGGTTGCCTTTGCCGTAGCGCGTTATCAATTCTTTGGACGTGAAGCGATCTCGCTTTTAGTGATACTTCCTATTGCTCTTCCAGGGATCATCACTGGCATTGCGTTGAACTCCGCTTTTCGAACTACCCTTGAACCCCTCGGAATCTCATTCGGTCTCGCAACGGTGATCATTGGTCATGCGACTTTCTGCATCGTCGTTGTCTACAACAATGTATTAGCTCGATTGAAGAGAGTCGGGAAGAGCCTCGAAGAAGCATCCAGTGATTTAGGCGCAGGCAGTTGGCAAACTTTTCGATTTGTTACCTTCCCCAGTATCCGTTCCGCACTCGCCGCCGGCGCTCTTCTTGCCTTTGCGCTCTCCTTTGATGAAATCGTGGTGACCACCTTCACCTCAGGAGCTGGGATTCAAACACTTCCCCAATGGATCTTCGACAATCTCTTTCGCCCGAATCAAGCACCGATCATTAATGTCGTAGCGGCCACTCTCATCGCCCTCTTCGCGCTCCCCGTGTGGCTCAGTCAACGTCTCTCAGAAGGTGCCGCATCAGGGCGTATATGAGACTCGCACCCGATTTCAGAGCGGGTTGGACATCCCGTAGACTTCCCGGGCAAGGCCAGGTAGCTCAGTTGGTACGAGCGCGCGACTGAAAATCGTGAGGTCGACGGTTCGATCCCGTCCCTGGCCACCAGTAAGTTTTTAATACTTCAGATTTAAAAATAACCCAGACTTATTTGGATTGTGATGCGAAAACTTCGCTCGCTTCGTGTCGATTACTTACATTGGGATTACGGTAGACCTTCACCGTCTCTTGCCGAATAAATGATTCAGACCTAAACATTTGACCACACCTGTCCGGACATTGTCACTAGGTGATCACATTCTCTAATGGCTGGCCCACTGAGAGGCGGGTGAGTTGGTTCTCCACCATCTCTTTCCCGCGGCTCTCAGACAAATCAGCCTGGCCACCAATATGTGGGGTAATGATCAAATGGGGTGACTTCCAGAGCGGATGGCCGGCCGGTAACGGCTCCGGATCCACCACGTCAATCGCGGCATGAATGCGACCAGTAGCCAGCGCCTCAACCAAAGCTGAGGTATCAACCACTGCCCCCCGGGCGATATTTACCAAGAGCGCGCCATCTTTCATTGCTGAAAAACGTTCAGCATTAAAGAAATGAAGGCTCTCAGAATTGAGCGGCATCAGTAGGAAGATCACATCGAAGCTGGGTAGATGCGCATCAAAATCAGCAACTGGGAGAGACCCGAGTTTTCCCGAACGAGAGAATGAAACAACTTCAACACCCAGGGGAGCCAAGTAAGTCTCCAGTGTGTGGGCGATTGATCCATAACCCACGATTGCGGCTCTGGAACCCCCAAGAGTGGAGTAGCGATGATGTTTCCACTCACCAGATGCTTGTGCCGCACTTGTCTCCACAAAGCCACGTCTTGATGCAATCGCTAGCCCCAGGGCCAATTCAGCGGTTGCTGGATTGTGCACTCCACGCGCATTGCATAGCGTCATTCCTG
>JBAXIG010000080.1:0-6392 GCA_037138535.1 Actinomycetes bacterium | reverse complement strand
GGCCCCATCATGGCACGATGGCACCGTGATCTCATCGCGCTTTACCCTGCGTCAGGCGGAAGTCCCCGTGCTACCCGCTGGCGCCCGCCCGATTCGGATCCTGCATATCTCCGATCTCCACCTCACTCCTCGGCGCTCTCGTGAGATTGGGTGGATCAAATCACTTGCGGGACTTCGCCCAGATTTTGTGATCAGCACTGGGGATCATTTGGCACATCCAGATGCCGTTGGTGTAGCGCTCGATGCGATGTCAGATCTCATGCATATTCCAGGAGCATTTGTACTGGGTTCCAATGATTACTACGCACCGACGCTCAAGAATCCGCTTTGGTACTTAAAGAAAGACGACGGTAATCGTTCACATGGCGCAGAACTTCCCTGGCGCGAACTTGTTGCATCGCTCACGACTGCAGGTTGGCAAGATCTAGACGACCATAAAGCCGCGCTCACCCTTAGTGGTTTATCCATTGAATTTCGTGGAACTGATGATGCTCATCTTGAGATGGATCATTATGAAAAGGTTGCGGGGCCGCGCGCGAAAGAATCTGATCTTTTTATTGGTGTTACTCATGCGCCATATCGACGAGTACTTGATGCCATGGCAAGCGATGGTGCGGATTTAGTTTTCGCTGGGCATACACATGGTGGGCAAGTTCGACTTCCGTGGCCGGGAGGTTCCAAAGCACTCGTCACGAATTGTGATTTGCCCACGTGGCGTGCTCGTGGTCTTACTCGGATTAAAGATGAACCATGGCTTCATGTTTCTGCCGGAATGGGTACGAGTCCCTACGTACCAGTTCGTATTGCGTGCGCCCCCGAAGCCACACTCCTGACGCTTACGACATTGATTCGATAAAGATTATTTCTTAAGTGAGGCTCTGATACATTTATAATGTGTCTCCCAAAGCGAAATCACTCATACCAGCCATCGCCAGCCTAACCGTCACTCCATTTTTGCTCTTCTGCCAAACTGTTGGCGTACTTCTCGCGTCCATGATCTTGGCGGAAGAAAGTAATCCCATGTGGGTGAAGATTCTGAGCATGTTGGTTTGGGTTTTAATTGGTGCCCTCGCCGTATTCCTGCCAGTCCGGGCTTTTATCACAGGCAAAAAGTCAGAAATCAAGGCTTCACAAATAATTGGGGGTGCTGTTGGGGCTAGTGCGTTGGCTCTACAGGTCTATTTTATTCTCTCGTTCGTAAGTGGTGGATTTCTATTTCTCTGATTATTTCAACTCTTATGTTAAGGAATCTAATCATTCCTTAAAAAGAAATTATAAGATTAGCCCACTAACTCTGTAGAAATGTATTGGTCGGGGTGACAGGATTTGAACCTGCGGCCTCGTCGTCCCGAACGACGCGCGCTACCAAGCTGCGCCACACCCCGATGAGTGTGAGTCTAACCTGCAAATTCCGCCGCAACTAGTTCGGCAATCTGTGCAGTATTAAGCGCAGCGCCCTTTCGAAGATTGTCTCCACAGACGAAGAGTTCCAGTGCATACGGATCATCAAGGCTTACTCGGACGCGACCAACCCACGTGGGATCAGTGCCGACGACATCGGCTGGCGTCGGGAAGAGATGGTTCTCTGGATCATCGACCAATTTAACGCCGGCGGCATCGCGGAGCACTGCCTGTGCAGCCTCACGATTCACGGGCTTTGCAAATCGGGCGTGCACGACAAGTGAGTGCGTAGTTACTACTGGAACGCGCACACAGGTAGCGGAAACTTTAAGATCTACAAGTCCCAGAATCTTCCGTGACTCGTTGCGTACCTTTAATTCTTCAGATGAGTAGCCGCCTTCTTTAAGCGAACCAGCCCAAGGGATAACGTTCATCGCGAGCGGTGCTGGAAATGGGCCGTTGTCGGAGACAACTTTACGGAGGTCTCCCGCTTCATCGCCGACATCTGTACCGGCAACTTCAATCAGCTGCTTACGAAGCGCATCGATGCCCGCTTGCCCGGCGCCAGATGCTGCTTGATAAGAAGCGACGACTAATTCCTCAAGAACATACTCTTCATGAAGTGCACCCACAGCAACGATCATGGAAAGCGTGGTGCAATTGGGGTTGCTGATGATTCCACGTGGGCGATTCTTCGCCTCGAGTGGGTTCACTTCAGGAACCACGAGCGGCACATCTTTATCCATCCGGAAAGCACCGGAGTTATCGACGGCAACCGCACCGCGAGCAGCAGCAATAGGTGCCCACTCAGCCGATACTTCATCGGGAACATCGAACATCGCTACATCTACGCCATCGAAAGCTTCGGGAGTGAGTTCAATAACGGTGAGTTCCTCACCGCGGCAGACGAGTTTCTTTCCAGCGCTACGTGCCGAAGCGATGAGACGGATCTCGCCCCAGACATTTGGACGATTGGAAAGGATGTCGAGCATGACGGTGCCGACCGCGCCGGTGGCCCCCACAATCGCGAGAGTTGGCTTGCGGCTCATCGTCCTGATCCTCCATAAACAACAGCTTCTACTTGATCGGAATCGAGATTGAATGCCGTGTGCGCCGCTTGAACTGCACGATCGAGATCGGAGTCGCGGCAGAGAATCGAAATACGGATTTCGGAAGTAGTGATCATTTCAATGTTGATACCAGCATCGGACATAGCTCCGAAGAGGGTGGCGCTAATTCCGGGGTGTGAACGCATGCCAGCACCTACCAGTGAAAGCTTGCCGATTTGGTCATCGTAAATAAGTGATTCGAAGCCAACCTCGCCTTGGATCCTCTTCAAAGTGGCAACGCCTGTTTGACCCTCGGTCTTCGGGAGAGTGAATGAAATATCAGTGCGACCAGTGGCGGCTGCTGAAACGTTCTGCACGATCATGTCGAGGTTTATTGCGGCATCAGCCAGGCTTCGGAAGATGGCAGCGGCCACTCCGGGGCGATCGGGAACGCCCACGATAGTGATCTTGGCTTCGCTGCGATCGTGCGCAACACCAGCGAGAATTGCTTGTTCCATGTCGGCTCCTTCTGGATAGTCCTTGACAACCCAGGTGCCTTCTTTATTTGAGAAAGAAGAACGCACATGGATAGGTAGATCGAAACGACGGGCATATTCAACACAACGTAGGTGCAGTACCTTCGCACCACTTGCAGCAAGTTCTAACATTTCTTCGTACGTAACGCTCTTTAATTGACGCGCAGCAGAAACGATGCGCGGATCGGCAGAGAAAACTCCATCAACATCTGTGTAGATCTCACATACATCTGCATCGAGTGCAGCAGCAAGCGCGACTGCCGTGGTGTCTGATCCGCCACGACCAAGTGTGGTGATGTCTTTCGTATCTTGGCTCACGCCTTGGAAACCAGCGACGATTGCGATGGCGCCTTGATCAAGTGCTTCTTGGATACGACCAGGTGATACATCGATCACGCGAGCGCGACCGTGCGCGGAGTCGGTGATGATGCCGGCTTGACTGCCAGTGAACGAACGCGCTTCATGTCCAAGATTAGAAATCGCCATCGCAAGGAGTGCCATCGAAATGCGTTCACCTGCTGTGAGCAACATGTCGAGCTCACGCCCTGAAGGCATCGGCGAAACTTGATTAGCTAATTCAATAAGTTCATCAGTGGTGTCGCCCATCGCGGAGACCACTACGACCACATCGTGACCGGCGCGCTTGGTTGCCACGATCCGTTGGGCAACGCGCTTCATGCCCTCGGCGTCTGCGACGGAGGAGCCACCAAACTTCTGCACGATCATGCCCACACCAGAAGAGTGACGGAGGTATGAAAACTTTTCCACTTTATCTCACATTATGAGATGACAGGCATCTTACTATTTGAGACGATTTACGCTCAAGGGCGAGTGGAATTAGTGATCAAAGCTCCGGCGGCCCTCAAAAGCGCGTCCTAGCGTGACCTCATCGGCGTACTCGAGATCCCCTCCCACTGGCAGGCCACTGGCCAATCGGGTCACCCGAAGGCCGAGTGGCTTGAGCATGCGAGCGAGGTAGGTGGCAGTCGCCTCCCCCTCGAGGTTGGGATCGGTGGCCAGGATAATTTCGGTGACGTCGCTATCAGCTAAGCGCACCATCAGTTCTTTGATGCGCAAGTTGTCGGGGCCGATGCCCTCGATCGGACTGATAGCCCCGCCGAGAACGTGATAGCGACCGCGGAATTCGCGCGTCTTTTCAATAGCCACCACATCTTTACTCTCTTCAACAACGCAGATGACGGTGTGGTCACGTCGCGGATCGCGACAGATGCGACATTGCTCTTCCTCGGCCACGTTTCCACAGGTAATGCAGAAGCGCACCCGCTCTTTTACTTCACGAAGTACCTCGGCGAGGCGACGCACATCGACGGGATCTGCTTGCAAGATGTGGAAAGCAATACGTTGTGCGCTCTTTGGACCCACGCCAGGAAGACGACCAAGCTCGTCGATGAGATCTTGAACTACGCCTTCATACATACGTTCATCTTACTTCGAAGTACTGACAAGCGCGCGCTATTCCTTCTCGAACTGCCCGATAATCTCGGCGCCCAATTCACGAGCGAGTAATTCCGCACCTGATGTTGCAGTGAGAGTGACGTCGTCGTCGCGCTCATCTTTGCGCTCACTTTTCTTTTCGAGTGTGCTCTTCTTCGATTCCTTAGATGGAGGAGATGCTTCGGAACCCGAAGGATCAACTATTGCTTCGATGCGACGATCGAGACCAACAACATCGATGATGGCTTGGCGGAGAATTTCATCACTACCAGATCGCATGAAGGAGTCGCGTGCACCCGAGTTTGAAAGCGAAACCGCCATCACCTTGTCATCCATAGATGCCACTTGTGCACCAGCAGAGATAAGCGACCAAGTGAGGCGACGTCGTGCCTTTACATTTTCAATAATCTCTGGCCAGAGACGACGCACACCGAGTAGATCGATGGGGCCCGTGGGCTTCACCGCTGGGGCACTCCTTACTTCGACAGGCTCAGCGACAACTACGGGCGCTTCCTCTTCTACTTCATCGATTGCGCGCGGTGGGGCTTTCTTTACCGGGGCAGCAGACGGAGCGGATACTTCGGCAGCCGCAATAGGCGCCGTCGCGGGTGCAGCTACTGGGCTTTTCGCGGCGCTCCTGACGGGAGCGTCAGGAAGTACGACATCTCCCCTACGTTCTAAGCGTTCCAGCCTTGCTAACACGCCTCTTTCGCTCTCTTCAGAGCCGGGAAGAAGAACACGAGCGCAGATCAATTCGAGCAGCAAACGTGGGGCGGTGGCGCCACGCATTTGCGTGAGCCCTTCATTCACCACATCTGCTGCGCGTGAAAGTGAACCACGACCAAATCGGGCTGCTTGCTGTTGCATGCGCTCTAGCTGATCAGGAGGTAATTCGCGGAAGATGGAATGCGCGGATTGCGGAATGGCTTCCAAAACGATCAGATCACGCAAACGCTCTAGCAAATCTTGTGCGAAGCGACGTGGTTCGTGGCCTGCCTCAACTAGATGATCAATCGACTGATACACACTCGCCCCATCACCAGCAGCAAACGAATCGACGACTTGATCAAGGATTGCACTATCGGTGTACCCGAGAAGTGCGATGGCAATTTCATAAGTGACACCATCTGGCCCGGCGCCGGCAAGAAGTTGCCCAAGTACGGAGAGCGAATCGCGAACGGACCCACCACCGGCGCGCACCACGAGTGGAATAACGCCCTTAGCTACTTTGACACCTTCTTCTTCACAAATCATTTCAAGATGCTTGGTAAGAATTCCGGGCGGGACTAGGCGGAATGGGTAGTGATGTGTACGCGAACGAATGGTGGCAATTAATTTTTCAGGTTCGGTGGTGGCAAAGATGAAGACCACGTGGGGTGGTGGCTCTTCGACAACTTTGAGAAGTGCGTTAGCGGCACCAGGTCCGAGTTGGTGTGCCTCATCGATAATGTAGATCTTGTAACGGCCAGCAACGGGTGAGAAGAAAGCTTTCTCGCGAAGGTCGCGAGCATCATCAACCAGTCCGTGAGTGGCGGCATCGAGTTCAACAACATCGATAGAGCCGGGACCATTCGCCACGAGATCCATGCAACTCTGGCACGTGCCACAAGGATCAGGAGTGGGACCCTTCTCGCAATTGAGAGAACGAGCCAAAATGCGCGCGCTCGATGTCTTTCCGCAACCACGAGGGCCGGAGAAGAGATAAGCGTGATGAGTGCGACCGCTGCTCAGCGCATTGGAGAGTGGGACAGTGACGTGCTCTTGCCCAATGACGTCGGCAAAGCGCGACGGCCGGTACTTCCGGTAGAGGGCGAGCATAAGCACCTTTCGTGAAGGATCCCCCGCGCACCCGACAGAGCGTGCGTACCCTTGCTGCCTTCCGGCCCTGGGGGAGTTCCGCGCGGTGACGCCGCGCGGGGGATCTGGGGAAAGCATAGAGGCGGGCGCTCAC
>JBAXIG010000079.1:0-6616 GCA_037138535.1 Actinomycetes bacterium | reverse complement strand
CACCGTGTTGCTGGCCATGTCGTTCGCGCACGGCAACTGGACGAACATGCTGGTCTAAGTGATCACGCTGGCCAGCTTCTCCGCCGGGGTGGCCTTCGCTTACCTATTAGAGGCCAAGCACCTGCGTGTGCCGCTCTTGGTCGAAGCGCTTTTGATCACCATTGTGGCGCTGACCGCACACAGTGTGGATGTTCCGGCAGACCCGCGATCCTTATGACCTATGCAATTGCGGAGTCCTACAGCCCATCAACGCTCACTTATTTTCACGTCGCCGTCTCTCTCTCGGCATCAGATCTTGACAAGAAGAGTGGCGCAGACCCGTGGACTCCTCGAATGGTCATTCACCATGTAACGGATAGCGAGACCAACTCTTACTTACGGCTCCGCCGGTTGGTGGCCGAACCTGGGACTCTTATTCAAGGCTACGACGAGGGTGTCTGGGCTCAAAATTCGACGCTTGCATATGCAACTCTTGACGTTGAGGAATCGCTGGCAATATTCCAAGCAGTGCGAGCTTCTTCTTATTCACTTATCCAACGACTTAGTGACGAAGTTCTGAAAAATGAAGGAACGCACTCAGAGTATGGCAAATACACCGTCTCGCAGTGGCTTACAAATTATTCAGCCCACCCGCTCGATCATTCAGCGCAGATCACATCAATCTTGAACTAAAACAAGGATTAATGAGGTCCGTGGCCAGGACGTGAGTACTCCATGGTAAATCCCACCACCGTGATGATGAGTAGGCCCACGCCGATCATGGTGAGCCACCAACCTAGAATGAGCCCGAGACCTACCACAATGGTGGAGCCAGCAACTGGGAGCGGCCACCACGACCCTGGGCTGAAAAAGCCAAGCTCACCAGCGCCCTCGTAAATTTCGGCTTGCAATCGATCTTGCGGTTGTGCACCTAAGCGCCGGTCAGTGAACCAGAAGTAGAAACCGATGATCAGCGCAAGACCTGTACTGAGAGCAAGGGCGGTGGTACCGACCACCTCATGTGACAAGAGCCAGTACACGACTGTGATGGCACCATAAAAAGCCGTGATTCCCAAAAAGAGTTTCCAGGCAAATTTCATGAGTGATGATCTTCCTTCACATTTCTCACCGCGGCGTCCGTGTCGTCATGAGGCCCCAACGCGGCAATATGCGGATAGTGGAGGTCAAAGGCCGGACGTTCAGAACGAATTCGAGGCAAGCTGTGAAAGTTGTGTCGCGGTGGCGGGCAGGAAGTAGCCCACTCAAGAGATGCCCCATAGCCCCATGGATCATCTTCATTAACTCTCGGGGCGTTCCGAGTGATCCACAAGTTTACAAAGTAGGGGAGTATGGAAAGCGCAAGGATAAATGAGCCCACAGTGGAAACCATATTCATTCCAGTAAAGCCATCACTCGCCAAATAATCTGCGTAGCGGCGCGGCATACCCACGGTGCCCAACCAATGCTGAATCAAGAATGTGGTGTGGAAGCCTACAAAGAGTGTCCAAAAGTGAATCTTACCTAGTCGTTCGTTGAGCATACGACCCGTCATCTTCGGCCACCAGAAGTAGAATCCCGCAAACATCGCGAAGACGACAGTGCCGAAGAGTACGTAATGGAAGTGGGCAACAACAAAGTAAGAATCTGAGACAGGGAAGTCAAGGGGTGGGCTCGCCAAAATGATGCCTGTTAAACCGCCGAAGAGGAAGGTCACTAAGAAACCGATAGTAAAGAGCATCGGAGTCTCAAACGATATGGATCCACGCCACATAGTGCCGACCCAGTTAAAGAACTTCACACCGGTGGGAACGCCGATAAGGAAAGTCATAAACGAGAAGAACGGAAGTAGAACTGCACCAGTGACGTACATATGGTGCGCCCACACTGCGACTGAAAGCGCAGCGATAGAAATAGTGGCAGCCACTAAACCTTTGTAGCCAAAGAGTGGTTTACGACTAAATACCGGGAGAATTTCGGTGGCAATTCCGAAGAACGGGAGAGCAAGGATGTACACCTCTGGGTGACCGAAGAACCAGAAGACGTGTTGCCAGAGCATGGCTCCGCCGTTTGCCGGGTCAAAAATATGCGTACCGAATCTGCGATCCGCCTCTAGGGCGAAGAGTGCGGCGGCCAGTGGAGGGAACGCAAGCAGAACAAGAATGGAGGTGAGCAAGACGTTCCACGAGAAGATTGACATCCGGAACATGGTCATGCCGGGAGCGCGCATCACGAAAATGGTGGTGACGAAGTTGACGCCACCAAGAATGGTTCCCACGCCACCAATCGCCAGTCCTACGATCCAAAGATCACTGCCCAATCCAGGTGAATACTCAACGCTCGAGAGGGGTGCGTAAGCCGTCCAACCAAATGATGCGGAACCACCTGGTGTGAGGAATCCAGCTGCCGCCATGAGTCCACCGAAGAGATAGAACCAATAACTGAGCATGTTCAAGCGGGGAAATGCCACATCTGCTGTACCAATTTGTAACGGCATGATGACGTTTGCGAAACCTACGAAAAGTGGTGTGGCAAACATTAACAACATGATCGTTCCGTGCATAGTAAAAATTTGGTTATATTGCTCATTAGAGAGAAATTGCAATCCAGGTTGTGCGAGTTCAGCGCGGAGTAAGAGCGCTAAGACGCCAGCAAAAAGGAACCATGCAAAAGACGTGGCAAGGTACATGTACCCAATTACTTTATGATCGGTTGTGGTGAGTAACTTCAAAATTGTGCGACCGCGAGGTTCTCGCCGCGGAGGGGCCATCCTTGAGTCTGAACGGACGGTAGGCTCTGCGAATGTGGTCATGCCGCACTCCCCTTCAAAGAGTTAACAATTTGATTATATTGAGCAGGTGGGACAACTTTCACGTTGAAAAGCATTCGTGAGTGATCGCGTCCGCAAAGTTCGGCGCATCTTCCAACATAGGTTCCTAATTTATCTGGGGTAACTTCGAATTGATTAGTTCGCCCGGCTATCAAGTCCATCTTCATGAGGAATGCTGGAACCCAGAACGAGTGGTTCACATCTGAAGTCGTCAAATCAAATCGGACGCGCTCACCTTCGGGTAAGTACAACGTGGGAATATATTCAGGGGTGCCGGTGACTACCGTATTGGCCGGCAAATCTTCGTAGGTGAATTGCCACGACCAGCGAATACCATTCACATGAATCACGTGTACGGCGCTGCCTTTGGGCGAAATCTTGGTGATCACAGATTCGTCACGAGCTGTGAAGAAGAAGAGCACTGCAACAATCAGAAAAGGCACAATTGTATAGAGAATCTCGACGGGCAAGTTGTACTTCGTCTGTGCAGGAATCCGGTTTCCTCGACGACGGTGGAAAATGACCGCCCATACGATAAGACCCCATACAAACGCGCCAACGATCAAAGCCGCCACCCAGGAGGATTGCCATAACGCCAATGTGCGATGACCATTATCTGTCACCGGCTCGGGTAAACCGAGGCGGGGAAGCTGAGAGGCCGAGCATCCGGATACGAAGACCAAGAGTGGGGCGGCAAGTAGTGTTGCAACCAAGCGCGGATGGTTTCTCACGCTCAAATGATAGTGGTTCACGCGTACACATGGCGCGGTGGTTCGGAGTAGCGTGGCTCACATGAATGGTAAGCCAGGGCGATTTACATCAAGCGGCAATCTCGCCACGACACAAAGTCTCATCAAAGTCACTTCACCGCTGGAACTTGCCTGCCAGGAAATCTCCACCCACCTCGGCATATCCGGTGAAGAACTCTTCTTTGTGGGTGATGGGCCGCTCGCCCATACCCTCGCCCTTGCGGGTCTGCCCGCCGGTCCCCGAAAGGTGAGCGCTATTGAGCGAGCTGAACTCCTTGCCCAAGCGAGCGAAACCTTGTCCGTCTCCCCCGGCGGGCACCTCCTCGAAAGTACTACCGAGGCAGGCACCTACTCCCTGGGCTGGGTCAACGGCGAGATCGGGAGTATCCAGGCGATCGATTCCTGGGCCGCCCGCATTCACCAGGGTGCCGGCCTCCTTCACAGTGACCTCAGCTACGGTCTGGGGGTCTTGCCGATCCCCAGAGAGTGGGACATCGCCTCGATCGACGCCCGCGCCTTTGGCGGTCCCACGCTCGGGATCCTGGCGATTAAATCGCGCACGCGTTGGAGCGACCCGCTTCCCACTCTCTCGCCTCGCTACAGACAATTACACGTTGACGAACGCTTAATTGTGGAAGCAGCAGCCGCTTTGGGTGCCTACGAGTCTCTCGCCAAGAAACATTACGAAAGAATCTCCGAATTTAATCGTGACTTGCGCGCCAAATGTGCGGAGGTCGCCCACATCGATGTAGCTGGCGATCCAGCGGGCATCCCCCACATCATTACTTTCTCTGTCCTTTATGCGCAAGGGGAAGAGTTGGTGCGCGCTTTTGCCAAAGAAGGCTTTGAGGTCGCCTCGGGATCGGCGTGCATGTCAACGAATCTTGAACCGAGCCACGTATTGGTAGCAACAGGTCGCCTCACCCATGGAAACGTCCGGCTGATAATCCCCTACGACGAACCCGCGGATTCATTGGCTCGTTTCATAGAGGTCCTGCCCCGCATCGTAGAAGGAGTACGCCTAACATGAGTATCCCTGCGCTAGAAATTGACACTTCTGGGTTGCGTTGTCCGCTTCCCGTACTCGCACTCGCTCGCCGAATTTTGGAGATCCCGCTCGGCGAAACAATTGCGATGATATCTGATGATCCAGCAGCCGGGCCGGATGTTCACGCGTGGGCCCGCATGACGGGACACACTTTTCTCACCGAAGAAGAGAGTGGAAATGGGAAACGTTTCTTAGTGCGCAGAGAAGCGATTCAAGATCTAACGAATGGATTACCGGAAGGCTTTTGAATTATTTGCCAAATGGCGAGTGCAAGTGCGGGGCAATTTCATTAGCCACAGCTTCGCCAAATGAATCGCGAAGCCGCAAAATAAATTCTTGATCGGTGAATCGATACTCCTGCGTTCCTTGATGCTCGAGAACATATGTGGCGATCATTGCACCGACTTGTGCGCAACGTTCATCACCCAAACCCCAGGCTAGAGCCGCCAAGAACCCCGATCGGAAAGCATCCCCCACGCCGGTGGGATCAATCTTTGAATGCTCTTTTGCCACTGGAACCGTAAGCGTGGGATGGCCTCTCCGCTCAATGACACAACCCTGAGCCCCGTGCGTCGTGATGCGCACCATTACTCGTTCGAGCACTTCGTCACTGGTCCACCCAGTCTTCTGTTCCGTCAAAGCCTTTTCGTATTCGTTTGTAAAGAGGTAATCCGCACCATCAATCAATCGCTTAATTTGTTCGCCATCCATGCGGGCCATCTGTTGCGACGGGTCGGCTGCAAACGGAATTCCTAGGCTGCGAGCAGCAGCCGTGTGATTTAGCATGGCATCAGGATCATCTGGCGTGATAATGACCATATCCAAGCCACCTACTGATGCATGAACAACGCCTAATTCAATCATTCGCGCTTCGCTCATCGCACCTGGGTAGAACGAGGCGATCTGATTTAACTCCACATCAGTGGTGCAGAGAAAACGCGCAGTGTGCTGTTCCTGAGAGGTAAATACATGTTCGGTATTGACGTTATGCCTGGTAAGCCAGGAGTTGTAATCAGCGAAATCGATGCCAACCGCCGCAACCAAGATGGGCTCTAGGCCGAGGGCTCCTAGCCCAAACGCAATGTTGGCAGCGCATCCACCACGTCGCACTACCAGGCCGTCGACTAGGAAAGAGAGGGAGACGTTATCGAGTGAGCCTTCAACAAAGGAGTCTCGAAAACGACCCGGAAAGGTCATGAGGTGATCAGTTGCTACTGATCCTGCAACGGCAATCTTCACCAGCAGGAAGTTACTCCATTAATGGAAGGAATCTCCGCAGGCGCAACTGCCTTGAGCGTTTGGATTGTCAATTGTGAAGCCTTGCTTCTCAATGGTGTCGACATGATCGATAGAGGCGCCCATCAAGTACGGCGCGCTCATGCGGTCAGTAACTACCTTGACGGCGCCAAATTCGCGCACCACATCGCCATCGAGCGTGCGATCATCGAAATAGAGTTGATAGCGCATGCCAGAGCATCCACCAGGCTGAACGGAGATTCGAAGGCTTAGGTCGGTACGGCCCTCTTGTTCAAGGAGTCCAGCCACTTTGCTCGCAGCGTGATCGGTGAGCAAGATACCTAACAACTCAGTGCTTGATTCAGGGCTTGATTCAGTGCTCGAATCAGGGCTCACATCAGTAGTCGTTACCTCGGACATATCTCTCTCCCTTACTCGTTATTTCTGTACGCATAGAACATTAGTCTTTAAGAGTTAATTCCATACTACCTGCTACCTAACTACTCCACGTCCTGGAAACCCGTTTAGTCAGGGCTGCAAGGGAAATCTTTGGGTTGGCCATCGAATCGGCTATCTCAGCCGGCGACTCAGCCATCGCATATGCCGATTCAATACCGATACCGGTGTACTCACGCCGACCGCAATGGACCTGCCCGGCCAGCACGATGGTGGGCTTTCCCAGCCTCATTGCGTGAAAGGCCACTCCCGAGACGACCTTCCCCCGGAGAGATTGCCAGTCGAAGGAGCCTTCGCCCGTCACCACCAGGTCTGCCCACT